>CAXBPN010000057.1:0-12195 GCA_963977515.1 uncultured Flavobacteriales bacterium | reverse complement strand
AGTATTTTCGTATTCAGAGCCTATGTTGCCCAATCCTACAATTAAATACTTCATAGTCTAATTTATTCAGCAGAAGCTTCAGCTGTTTCTTCAGTAGTTGCCTCAGCACCTTCTTCACCTTCTTCTTCCTCTTCTTCGTCTGCAGCAGAAACTCTACTTCTTTTAACAGCAACAACAACAGCATTAGCTGTATCTAATAATGAAAGACCATCAACTTTAATGTCTCCAACTTTAATAGATTGACCAATTCTTACATTTGTAATGTCAATTGTAATAAATTCAGGTAAAGCTTCTGCTAAACCATTTACTTTCAATCTTCTTGTTACAACTCTTAGTTTACCACCATTTAATACACCTCTTGAGTTACCAGTTAACTTAATTGGCATGTTTACAGTAACAACCTTACCTTCCATCACTTCTAAAAAGTCGATGTGTAATACTCTGTCTGTAACAGGGTGAAATTGAACATCTTTAACAATAGCTCTATGCTTAGTACCATCAATATCTAAATCTATAAAATAGACAAGGTGAGTTAATAATTTTACCAAACTGGATTTCATTAACTGTAAAGTGTGTATTTTCTTTTCCGCCATATAATACAGCTGGAATTTTTTCTGCGTTTCTTAATGCTTTAGCATCAGTTGTTCCTCTGTCAGCTCTTTTGTTTCCTTGTAATGCTATTGATTTCATTATAATAGTGTGTTAATTAATTAGCAAATAAATGTGTTACTTATTGATTCGTGATTGAATACTTTGTTTATAATATCTGAGAATAAATCGGCAACCGAAAGTACTCTAATCTTATCACTTTGTTGTGAAAGAGGAATAGTATCGGTAACAATTAATTCTGTAATTTGTGATTTTTCTATTCTATTGTATGCATCTCCTGATAAGATAGCATGGCTCGCAATAGCTCTAACACTAGTAGCACCATTTTCCATCATTATATCAGCAGCTTTACATAATGTTCCTGCAGTATCAACCATGTCGTCTACAATAATAACATCTCTACCTTTTACTTCTCCAATTAAAAACATATCAGAGATAACATTGGCTTTTTTACGCTGCTTATAACAAACAACTACTTCCGAGTCTAAAAACTTAGCATAAGCATTAGCACGTTTAGTTCCACCCATATCAGGCGAAGCCATTGTTAAGTTAGGAAGGTTTAAGCTTTTAATGTAAGGTATAAATATAGTTGAACCAAAAAGGTGGTCAACAGGCACTTCAAAAAATCCTTGAATTTGGTCAGCATGTAAGTCCATTGTCATTATTCTGGTTACACCTGCTGCTGCTAACATGTTAGCAACCAATTTAGCACCTATTGGTACTCTTGGCTTATCTTTTCTATCTTGACGAGCTAAACCAAAATAAGGCATAATTGCAACAATTCGTCTAGCTGAGGCTCTTTTTGCCGCATCTATCATCATTAACAGTTCCATCAAATTATCTGCTGGTGGAAAAGTAGATTGAATAATAAATACATCAGCACCTCTAACCGATTCTTCGAACGAAGGTTGAAACTCACCATCACTAAATGTGTTAATGATTACGTTACCTAAAGGAATACCGTAGCTTTTAGCTATTTTATTAGCTAAATCTTCGGATGCTCTTCCTGCAAATAATTTTACCTTTGGTTCGTACATTTTAATTCCTTGTCAATTAAAGGGGTGCAAATTTATTAATTTATTAATACTAAGACAAGTAAATAATGAAAACTATTGTATTTATTTTCCTAAATATCAAAAAGTAAAGGTATTAAATTAAGTTCTTTAATTTTTGAATAAATAATAGTTAAATATTTTATTGTTTGAAAAGGAATGAATATTTTCGCAGTCCTATTTTATAAATAGTTGCCCGAGTGGCGGAATTGGTAGACGCGCACGACTCAAACTCGTGTTCCACTGGAGTGCCGGTTCGACTCCGGCCTCGGGTACGAAAGCGGAAAAGCTGTCATTTTTGACGGCTTTTCTTTTTTCTAAACTTTCCAAACCCTTGTTACTCCTAGTGATTGTTTCGATTACTTTGTTGATTCCTTTGGTTCGACAATTATTTTTTGATAATATCAATTTATTAGGGAACATCGAACCAATTACAAGTTGTTTTTCCTCAAAAGCTGCATTACTATATATCTGTGGTAAGTCTAACAATATAGTCATAGCACCTTCAACTTTATTTTCTAGTGATTCGTGTTTGGTGTTAAGAACCTCAACATCATTATTTATTTCTCTGATGCTTAATTGATAACGGTTATTCATGCTATTAAAGGATTCTGGAGAAATGTCTTTTGTAGCTAATCTATCTTCAATTTCATAAATACGTTGCTGTATTATATCCTTTTCTTTTAGTTTTTTTTTAATTGCGATTCCTTTACCATCTTCCTTTAATTTAATAGTATTCACCAGTATCTGTGTGTATAGAGAATGTATATTGTTATTGATTTTAAGGTCATTTAGAAGTGATTGGAACATATCGTCAGCTTTGGTGCTACTCACTCTCATTTTACATCCACTACGGCAATGGTAGTAATAATACAATTTGGTTCGACCTTTCGATGGACTACCAGTTAGTGTACTACCACAATCATCACAAATTAAATGTTGCCTTAATGGGAAGTTGATATTCTTATGTGTAGGCTTCTTATAATGTACTTTCTTGCCAAGTAGCACTTCTTGTACTTTGTAAAAGGTTTGTTCATCAATAATTGCCTCATGTATTGCATCATTTATATAAGCATCTTCTCCTTTATATTCTGGAACTTGAACTTTGCCGATATAAACTATTTTGGATAGCATTTCATGGAAATTACTACTTCCCATTTTAAAGCCTTTTTTTATTAGCTTTTGCCGAACCTTATCTATAGGGATTAACCCCTTAGCTACCTCTTGGAAAGCTTCTCGAACTAAATTAGCTTCATGCTCAACAATTTCTATAGTTCCTCTACCTTTTTTTCTTCCTTGTTCAAATATTTTTATGTTTTTGTATCCGTAACAAGATTTATGAGGGTAATATCCTAGTTGTTTAGATGTGTAGTTCCCTTCCAATGTTCTTAAAGATATTCTTCTGCGTTCAATTTCTGACATTGCTAAATAATTAGAAAGCATTAACAAGTTTTCTGGGATGCTAAGGTCAAGAGGTTGCTCACAAGCGTTTAACTCTACTCCGTAAGTTAAATAAAATAAATCCACTTTAGTATGTGCTAAGGTGGCGTGACGAGAAAATCTATCCCATTTAACAAAAAGAACTTTGTCCACTTGTTTTTTATTAGCCTTGACATATTTTTCCAATTTTATCCATTCGGGTCTATTAAAATCTTTAGCAGATTCATCTTCCAAATAAATTTCTATTATATTATAATTGTTATTCTGACAATAAGCTTTAAGTGTGTTTTCTTGATTAGTTAAGCTAAAGCCTAATGCTTGGTCATCTGTACTCACACGACAGTACAGGATAACATTAATATGTGAATTTTTCATAATCTTGTTTTTATAAAAGAGAGTTACTACACTCCCTTTAAATTTTATTTTGTTGAAACTGAATATCAGCTATTAGGTATAAGAAATCTCTTATAGTTTGGATTTCTTCGTCTGTATATGTAATACCATTTCTATTTAATAATTTTTTGCATTCTGTTAAGGATAACATTATAGGATGTAACCACTATGCTGTATTTTTTGTGGCTGCTTCTTAGTCGACTTTTAGCGTCTTATCTTGACGGATTACCATGTAATGTACCTGGTATTCAGATTTATACAACAATACCAAAAAAAAACTTATGATGCCAACCTCAATGACAACTTTTTTTAAAATAGGTGCAATTTAAAATTTAGAAGAATCTGAATTATTTGATGAAATCATTGTATTAAAGTAAATAATACAAATTATTTTCATCAATGTTTACAATATATTCAAGGTTATTTTGCTTCTACTATCTCTTTTAATATTTACTTTTTGGTGCATTGCACGATATTTAATATCAACACTTGGTGGAGGTCTGTCAAGTTGATAATAGATTTAATAAAGATAAAGTATGATTAAAAAAAAGAAAGAATTTTATTCACTTCGAGAAATGGGAGAAATGGTTGATTTACAAAAAAGGCAATTGATAAATAGAATGAAAAAAGTAAAAGAAAAGTATAAGGATAATAAACAATTATTATCGTTTGAAGGTAGAAGTTGGAAGATACATTGGACTCTAAGATTTGAATTTGACAGAGTAAAGACAACAAATACAGAAAAAGAACAAAAATTTATAAGTTTAGTATCTATCAATCCTCATGGTAATTATGATGTAGCCTATAATTTAGAACTTGTCAATAAAGCATATAAAGAAATATCTACTGCATCACCAGTTCCAGTAAGAATACAATACTTTATAGAACAAGGTGAGTTAGGGAAAGATTATCACACTCATTTTAAAATTAATCTAACTCCAGACTATCAAAAACTAATAAAAAGAGCGGCAAGTGTTTATACTAAAACAAATACAGATGTTAGGTATATCTATGAAGAGCATCAACTAATGGATTACTTAGAAAAAGATGTTACGGTTCAAGGCTTCCTCTCTAGTTAGTATTAGCAAGTAAAGCAGACTTATTTGCACTTAATAAGTGCCTTAAAATTGTTAAAATACATGATGTGGTGCGTTCATCGTTGAGAGTTTTCTTTCAAATAATTTAGGGAGGGTGGGGGTAGGTTTAGAATAAGAACGTATAATATCATTGCTAGTATCCTTTCTTAGATATGTAGTTGCCTTTTTGGTTAACGTCCCCCATTAATTTCTAAATGAAAATTTTATCGTAGGGTGGGGTCTTTTATTAAAAAGGTGCATATTTATTTATAAAAAGAAACATGAAATTAAAATTAACCGCATATCAATTAGGAATGTTAGTAAGAAAGGGTGTTTATAATGCAAAAATTAAAGTGCGTAGTCAAAAACAAGAAGAAAAGGTTAAGAAGTTTTCAATTGCTATGATGAGTTTGTCTAGGGATTTGATTGATGAAATTAAGTCTAAAAATCAAGGAGATTAGGTAAAGAAATTTCAAAAGCATCCGCTATTTTCTTTAGCGTATTTAAGGTTAATCCTTGTCTGCAAGTTTCGTATTTTTTAAGATTAGAAACTTCAATATCCATCCTAAAAGCCAACTCTTCCTGTGTCCAACCTTTTAATTTTCGGAGTGATTTTATTCGAAAAGCAAATTGCTTCTCAATCTCTGTAGGTTCTTTCTTGTTTGCTGAATTAGGCATGTAGCCAATTTTAAGAAACAATATTTCTATCAATAGGATTGAAATCAATCCCTTTTATTTATATTTGAAGAAACTAAAAAATATAAAATGAAAAAATTATCAATTGCAGTAATCATGGTATTACTTTTTTCTTGTGGTGGAGATAAACAACAAGAATCGGTTGCATTGGTTGCCAATTTACCATTTACACTTATAGGGAGTGAAAAAAGTGTGGAATTAACATACTTAGGTCAAGAAGTAGGTGTAATGGATTATTCTTATGAATTTCAAAGTGCTGGAAATGAAAAAGTAGTGTTTCGGTCTGATTTGTATGAATATAATACAGCGAGACCAATTCAGTATAATGAAAAGTTAACAGCTGTTTATAGAAATGAAACTATTATGGATGGAATGATGGATTTATCTGGTGATTGGATAATCTATATAGAAGATGAATCTGGAAATGTAGTTTTTGCGACTAAAGATGTCATAGAAAGAGCAAATATGGATTCTGGTGAAGGTGAAATTGTTCAAAAGAAGCTTCAACAGTTAAATGAGTTATCAAATAATAATTAAAATGAATCCAACAACAGACAAAATAACTAAACTCAAAGAGATAGATGAGTTACTAAAGTCAGGAACAATTTCTAAAGATGAATTTGATAAGTTAAAAGAGGAAATTCTAAATACTCAATATCAGAAGCCAGTTGAACAAAAGTTGGTGGATGAAAAAGTTATTATAGTACCAACAGAAAAGAAGTTAGATGGTGCTGCTTTAGGTTTGTTGTTGTTGGCTATTGGAGGTATGTTGGCTAATGGGGAAGTTCAAATCCAAATAGGAATTGGTCTTGGCGTTGTTGCTTTTTTTGTATCACTTTATAGATTCAATACTAACAAAAACCTTAAAGGCAAAAAGATTAGGCTAATAGGTTTATTGTTAATTGTAGTTAATTCAATTGCTTATTTCTATTCTAAAAATGCTGACAATCCACATAATCTTGATACTAAAGGATTGGTTCAAGTTTTGTTCGAGCCAGAAGCTGGAAAAACTGGAGGTTATGGAATTCATTAATGTATCATTATTAGATTATAGGTTTTAATTAAAACAAATAAAACGTTTGAAACCCAGTAAAACACCAGGATTTGTATTAAAATAATTGTGAGTCTAAAAATAATACATTAAATTTGATGTATAAACTTTTTAGATATGTATTTTTATTCCAGAATTTCGAGTCTTACACAAAATGCAGGAAGGCAATTAGCTAATTTCCAAAATGTTCAAGGATACGACTCAAAAAATGTATTTATTGATAAGATTCAAGGGAATGTTCCTTTCTTAGAAAGACCAGAAGCTTCAAAACTATTTGATAAAGTAACCTCAACTCAAGAGCCAGTAACAATTGTAGTGGATAGTATCGATAGGCTAGGTCGTAATCTCATAGATGTGTTACATACAATAGAGCGATTCACAGATAATGGTATCAATCTAAAGTCGCTTAAAGAAGGATTTGAGACTTTAGTTAATGGCAAAGAAAACCCAATGGCTAAAGTGGTTATATCAGTTATGGGTAGTATAGCTGAGATGGAAAGAAACAGAATTAAGGAAAGAACAGCAGAGGGCATTCTCATTGCTAAAGCTAATGGGAAATATCGTGGGCGTAAGGTTGGTTCAACGCAATCTGATAAAAGACTATTAGAAAGACATCAAAGTATTGTTAAAAAGCTTGAAAAGGGTTTAACGGTGCGTGAGGTAGCAAGTATTATGGGCTGTTCAACTACAACTGTAATGAAAGTGAAAAAAGTTATTAATAAAAGAAGTGAATAATAATAAGAATAGAGTGTTTCCATTAACAAAAATTAACTTTAGATTTGCTTTAAAATTTTAAAGCAAATCATACATTTGTATCGTTAATATAAAATATGTTTGATTTTCCAAAAAAAGAGAGAGCAGTAGTAAGTAAATTCAAAAGGAATTACCTTAGGTCTATAATTTTGCAATTCAAGTTTGATGAAAACAAATCTGTTGTTGAAAATAGGGCTATAATTGAAAAAATATTTGCAGACACTTACCCAAGAAAACAAGATAAGATTGCTCAAGGATTTAATATTGTATTAAGTGATGAGCAAACTCCAGTAGTTCAGCCATTGACTAATGAAAATGGAGAGTTTGAGTTAAGGTCTAATGATGGTCAAGCTACCTATTCTTTTTCTCATGACACTATCTCTTTAACTATCTCAGGAAGTTCTTATTCTAATTTCGAAAGGATGAAATTGGAGATTGGGAAAATTCAAGAGGTATGTAAGATTTGTAAAATCGATTCTTTAAAGAGAGTTGCTATTCGAAAATTGAATATCATTGAATTTATTATGCAAGAAGGTAATAATCCTCATGCTATGGATTTAGTTGGTTTAATTTTAAATCAACAGCTTCTCAGTAACTTGTCTTACTTTCCATCATTAGAACATATAAAACAAAACTTAAATACTATTGAATACGTAGACGGAGATAACAGATTAAATTTAAGATATGGATTGTTAGCACCACAACCTAATGGTAAAACAGGTCAAATTCTTATTGATATTGATTTATTTACTTTATCTAAAGTTAAATCAGACCAATTAGAAAAAGTAACATCCAATATAAATGACGAAATATTTAATATATTTATGTGGACGTTAAGTGAAAAATCAATAGAACACTTATTATCATGAAAAAGGGAGAACTAAGTATAATTTATAAAGCGATGGATAATGACCGTCTTTTGGAGATTTTAGATAATTCAAAATCTTCTGAGGAAACGTGTACTTATGAAGCTGGTTATTTGATGAGTAGAAATTACCCTCAAAAAGCAATTGTTTTAGCTGGAGCACTTGCTCTTGCTCCACTTAGTACTACTATTGCAAATAACGAATTATATTCGAATCAAGAGCCTTTGGAATTTAATATGGAAGATTACAATAATAATATTGATGCTCCTTTCACTAAATATATTCAAGAATTAAGGAAAATTGATTATATAGATGTTAATGCTAAAAATGAATTGATTCGTAGAATTATGTCATTTAAATCATTGAATCGAAATTGGGATGGCTATGGTGCTTTACCTACGGAAGTTCAAAGTGCTAGTAATGCAATCATATTTATGGGTTATTTAAATAGGAGAACACTTTCCAAAATAACAGATGTTTATCCAAATCCGCATGGAACAGTTACTATGTATTGGGAAAATAATAATGATGAAACATTATCTTTAGAAATGGGGAATGAACATTTTAATTATTATTTAAATCTAAACTCCTTAGAACCTATTACTATTGACAATGTTGCAATTTCTGAAAAAAGTGCTAATGAAATTTCTAAATTTGTTTCAGAACTTTAATCTTAAAAAGATATTAGGGTTAAGAAAAAAGAAGGAAGCATATCCCGAACTTATTTCGGATTCTGAGAAAATAACTAGAGTATTATTATATCCGCAACATATTCATAAGAATAAAGGAACATTGATGAAATCTGCATTTAGACCCCCCGCAGGTTTAGATGAAATATCAGTACTTAGACATGATTATTCTGGTGCAGATTTTTGTAAGGAATGGGGTAGAAAAATAGAGTCACCAGAAAATGGGAGAAATTATTTTGGAGTAGCTTGTCTGAGAGCGGAAGAGATAAGAGAAGTAAAAGCAGATGTTTTTTATTCGCCTCAAGATGACAATCCTTATCATGGAGACATAAAGATTGGATATGTTCCAGAACAAGGAAAATCTCTTCCAGCTGAGATTCAATTAAAAATTGATACATTAGCAAAAAAAGCAAGACTATATAAAGACTCATCTCCAACGATAGGTGGATGGTCTGGTGGTGATATTATATAGAATTTATATTGTTATATATTTCAATAGTTTTTAGGAAATCTTCTATTAAGTTTTTGTTCGATAAATCAAAAGCCCCCGCTACTTGGTCGTTACTTTAATCATAGTAGATAAATTATATAAGCTGATAAGGTCTTGTATAAATTGATTCGACAAATCAATTCTTTCGGGTACAACAAAGACCTTAGATTTTTTTCTAGGGTTTTTTTGTTTCATGGACTTTTCTCTATTAAGCCTCAATACCTAAAAATATCCATTAGGGACAGCTATAGGTATAAAACTACTCTTGTGTATATTAATTTATAAATGTGAAATGTAACACTCCACCAATGGAATGATAGGTTGTTTTGTAAAATTACTTTTAAGATTATTACAATCTAGAATGGAATTAGGGGAGTGTGGGTAGGGTGTACAATAACACTTACTTGCATTATTCTTTCCATTCTTGAAGTCTATCAAGATACAAGTAAGATTCTACAAATTTCCTGTGCTCTTTACTACTCATTTTTTCTAATAGTTCAAGAGAGGAAATGTAAGATGCCAAATTGCCGTTTGAAGAAAGAAATTTACCATCTTCGACAAAACTAGTGCTACCATCATCTTGAACTTTAAGATTTGGATAGTTTTTCTGTAAGTCAACTCCCCCTCCAATCCAAGTAACAATCTTTTTGCCGTCCGCAACTCCAGATTCACCAATTAATGTAGCTCCAGCACAATTACTTACAGTATATTCAGTATTGTTATTTTGACTTTTAATAAAATCTACTAAGTTTTGATTTTTTACTTGAAGAGACATGTCATAAGCACTTGGAACTATTAACACATCTAATTCTGGTGCATTTTCTAAAGTGTAATCTGGGAACATTTTTAAACCTTCTTCACTAACAATAAAATCATAACTTTCTGCTATTGTAATAACATTAAAAAGTTGTTTTCCATCTTCTGTGTATTTTGTAAATACATCCATAGGTGCTGTTAATTCAGTAGTTAAAACTTTATCATACATTAATAAACCTATAATGGGTAAATCAGAATTTAGTTTTTTTAACTTTTCAGATAACTCTGTTTTTTGGGTTTGAGTTAAAAGAATAAGTCCACTTTCAGCATTCCGAGCTAAAACCCTTGGGCTACAACTCATTGAAGAATCAATATAGTCATCTATAATAGTTTCGGAAACTTTTGGTTCATCTTTAGTTATTTCTGAAGTACAACTAATTATAAAGATTGAATAAATTAGTAATGTAGTTAAAGCTATATTCTTCATCTAATGCAAGAATTTAAAAACTATTATACATCAAAATTAACATTTTAGTAGATAATTCTCGATTATAGTTTAACAAAAACCTGAGTAGGTTAATTTCTTTCAGTGGTTTTCATATTTAACGAGGTAAACCATCTCGGCAGCACCCAAGATTGGTAATATATTACAATATAAACAGTGCAAGGTTTAAAAACACTTTTCGAACAATATTGTATTGTGCTTATTTTTAATTTATATTTGTTTTTTTAAAGAAATTAAAATGAGAAGAATTTTATGTTTTGTTGCACTTATTGTTTGTGTTACTCTGTTTTCATGTGGAGATAATGAAAATACTGATTCAACAAATGAAAATATCGAAGCTCCAAAAGAGTTAAAGGGGTATGAAGAATTAGATTTAAATAAATGGGGGTTTCAAATGTCCATTATGGTGCCTAATGCTGAGCAAAATGGTACCGCTAATGTCGTGTTAACCGAAAGAGGTGCTTTGGAAATAGTAATAGGGTCGTCTTATGGTATTGAAATTATGTATGGTGAGGGCGATATTGATTTATTAAAAATGGATTTAAAAGAAGACTTAGTTTTTTCATCAAAAATAATTAAAGAAGAGGAAGATTATTTGATTTATAAACAAGACATTCCCGATTCTGGAGTTAAAACTCAAAACCATTTCTTTTACAGAGTTCAGGTTGGAACAGATATTTATGAAGTACGAGATCTTATTGATGGGAATTATGGATCTGGAATGATTGAAAAAATGATAGAGAGCGTTAATACATTGAAAGGGAAGAAACCATTACCAGTGAAGGTGGAAGCTTAAAATTTAAAAAGTATATTTAAGCCCTATTTCAAAAGTTTTTGAAATAGGGCTTTATTATTATAAGATCTTGTAATATGAATTTTAGAATGTCAGCAGCTTTATTTATTATCACTGTAGGATTGTTTTTAGGTTGTAAAAATGAAAAAACTAATAATAAAGATACTTTAGCAAAAGAAACTATGGTTTCAATAATTGCTGAAGTTGAACTCTCTCAAGCAGCATTTAAAATTGAAGATCAAGATAAAAAAATAGATTTAGATAAAATCACATCTTTAATCTTTGAAAAATACCATACATCAAAAAAACAATTTGACGAAAGCATGCGGTATTACACAAAAAACCCTAAAGAACTAGAAGAGATTTATAGTGAAGTAATAAGTGAGATTTCTCGTCTTCAAGCCGACTCAAGAGTAGAGTGACTTAACTTATTTATTTTTTAAATTTTGAGTAGGAAATATAATTTTCTGCAAAACTTTATTATAGAATTTTATAGTGTTTCGCAATATATCTTGTTAATAAGTAACCTTTTAACTACTATTTCGTTATATATTCAAACGTAATCAAGTAATTTTACTGTAATGTAATAATTCAAATGAATCCGATTTGTTATATAATTTAATTAAGTATAAAATGAAAAGTAGTAGCAAAATTTTAATTTTTCACACCATGTTTTTGGTCGTGTTTTTTTTAACAAATTCTAACTTGTTTGCTCAGATTATTGAAGGAGGAACAAACAGTTTAATACAACAAGAATCTGATACTGAAAAGTTGAATCATACAGAAGTTAATAACCCAATTATCAATAATAATTTAGAAAAAATGAAGATAAGTATCATCGCTTCAGAAAAAGCAAAATTAAAGTTTGTTGACGTTACAATGATTGAAGAGACGAATAGAAATAAAGCTCTTGAAGATAAGGCTTCTTTGTTTCCTCATAAACCAAATAATGGTGTAACTTCTTTGTCTCCAAAAAGCATGGGGAATTTATACCGAAGCAATTGCTGTAATTAGACATAAACAGAA
>CAXBPN010000056.1:0-12230 GCA_963977515.1 uncultured Flavobacteriales bacterium | reverse complement strand
CTAAAGAGTTAAAGAATAATTTTCCGGATAAAGATTTTGTTCCAGTTTTTTGGATGGCTACCGAAGATCATGATTTTGAGGAGATTAATCATTTTAATTTGTTTGGTAAAAAACATGAAATTAATTCGAATCAAACTGGTGCGGTTGGTAGAATGAAATTAGATGGAATAGATGCTGTTTTCACACAATTAGGAGAAACCTTAAATGGGAGGACAGGGTTAGAATCTATTATAGAAAAACTTAAAAACTACTATCAATCAAATAAAACCTACTCACAGGCAGTTAGAGATTTAGTAAATGATTTGTTTGGTAAATATGGGTTAGTAATTATTGAGGGAGATGACAAAAGGTTGAAGAGTTTATTTGTTGATAAGTTTAAAAGTGAATTATTAGGAAGAAACAATTACAAATTGATTAACTCTACTTCAGAAAAGTTAGAAAGTCTAGGTTTTAAAAAACAAGTTAACCCAAGAGAGATTAACCTTTTTTACCTTAAGAATGATATTCGAGAAAGAATCATTTTTGAGGAAAATCGTTACAAAGTTTTAAATACAGAAATTCAATTTTCTGAAAAGGAAATATTACAAGAATTAGAAAATTATCCAGAGAATTTTAGTCCAAATGCAGTAATGCGACCTTTGTATCAAGAAATTGTGTTGCCAAACTTAGCTTATATTGGAGGAGGAGGAGAATTGGCGTATTGGTTGCAATTAAAAGAGATGTTTGATAATAATGGTATTGCCTTTCCTGTTTTAGTTATGCGTAATTCAGCAATGATTATTGATGGAGGTTCACAAAAAAAAATTGATAAATTAGAATTAACAACAGAACAATTGTTTTTGCCTTTAGATAACTTAGTGAAGAGTTATCTAAAAGAAGAATCAGATATTACTTTAGATTTAAAATCAGAAGAAAAAAGTGTTGAATTAGTGTTTGAAGATATTGTTAATAAGGCTGGTAAAATTGATTCAACGCTACAACCGATGATAAAAGCTGAGCTACAAAAAAGCTTAAAATCAATACAAAATATTGAAGTAAGGTTAGTAAGAGCTGAAAAGCAAAAAGAAGAAGTGGCGATTAATCAAATTAAAGGAATAAAAGAAAAGTTGTTTCCAAATGGTTCTTTACAAGAACGTAAAGACAATTTTTTATATGCCTATTTACTTTTGGGAGATTCTTTTATAGATGTATTAGTTGAGGAACTAAATCCTTTTGAGCAAGAATTTGTAGTGTTGTCTTAGACATCTGAGATGTCTTACCTTTTCTAAGGTTTTAAACTTTAGAAAAGGTATATTTTATTTAATATAATAAAAACTTTTTAGAAAAGATATATTATCTAATAATAATTTTCTTACTATAAATCTGACTTTCTGTTTGGATAGTAATTAAATACATTCCCCTAGTAATATTTAAAGGGATATGTTTGTTGCTCGTTTGCACAGATTTTACAATTTGTCCTTGTAGGGTGTAAATAGATACAATTCCATTTTCAATATCACCAATTTCTAGTTTTTTAGAGGTACTATTATAATAAACCATATCAGATAAATCGTTACTTAAAGCAATGGTATTTGAATATGAATATTGTCCATCAAAATCGGTTTGTTTTAAGCGATAGTAAGTAACCTGATTAGTTGCCCCATCATCAGTAAATTGATAATATTGATTGGTAGAACTGTTTCCTGCTCCATTAATAATTCCAATTTCGATAAAGTTAAAACTATCTTCGGATCTTTCTAACGTAAAATAGTCGTTATTAATTTCTGTAGCCGTTACCCATTCTAATAAATTACTGTTTGTAGTTGTTTTACCTTTAAAATAAAGAAGTTTAATAGGAAGTATAGTTGAAGGTAAAGAGCAACCTCCAGTTCCATAGGTAGCAGCTCCACCTGCAGGAGTCCATGCAACATAAGCCCCATTAGTATTTGTAATGGCAGGCCCGTAGTTATAGTCTATAGTACAACCTTCAAAAATAGTTCTAAAGTACCTATCAGCACTTGGGTTATTTGCGAAAACTCCTGTTCCTGTCCATGAAGCATCAGAAGAAAATAAAACATAAATATTACTAGAAGTTCCAGCACAAATAGAAGACCAATCGAAAGCATCTGCACAAACAGACTCATTAAGCATTAAAAAAGTTGATTGAGCAGGGATATAATTTACAGTTGAGGCATCAATAAATTTATTGTTACAGCCAGCATCAGCATTCATACTGTCAAGGGCATTATAATCTGTGGTTGAAGTAAAAGAGTCAGCATAAGTACCAGATGCAGGGCTAGAAGAACCATAATTAACAGTAACATCACTGGCATCTGTACTAACATAATAATCCATTGAATTGAAAAAAAACATTTCGTTGTCACCTTCTGTACATGGAGCCTGATCACAACTGTTTACGAGCATACTAATCATGTATGGACAATCTGTGCAAGCTATTGTTGTCTCGCTACTCGAAACTTCATCACTAGTTCTGTATTTAATGCAGCTTCCAGTTCCGTTATATTCAAAAATATTTACAAAATAAGTTGTTGAAGCAGATAGCCCATTAATACTTACTGATGTTCCTGAACCACTATAAACTACATATTCATTAGTACCTATATCTGTTCCGCTACCAAAAGTATTGTTGGCAGTATATGTAGTACCATCAGAAGGATCAGTTGTTACGTCACTACCAGCTTTAATTACAACTAAACTTCCTTCATTACCTAAAGGACTTGTCCAATCTAAAGTTAATCCATTACAGCCAATTAATGAGAAATTATAAGCACTAGCATTGGCTGAAGGAATAGAGGTAATGGTGGTTTCGTTTCCGGTTAAGACTGAGGATGTATAATAATTTTCAGTGCAATTTGCTGAGGTGCCATTGTATTCAAAAACAGCGAAATAATATGTTGTACTGACTGTAAGCCCTGTAACTGAAATATTATTACCAGCACCATTATAAACTACAAATTCGCCTGCAGCTATTGTGCTTCCAGACCCAAAAGTTGAATTTGCTGTGTAATTAGTTTGGTCAGTTGGAGTTCCTGAAATTGGAGAAGAAGAGGCAACAACAATTCTATTAGAACCATTACCTGATGTCCAGTTTAGCTCTATGCTATTGCAATTAATGTTAGAAAAAGTTAGTGAGGTTGCATTGCTTGTGGGTTCTGCATCAGGAACACAAGGGACACTACATGTGTTAGTGTGACTTCCTAAATTTGAAACATCATCTTGATTAAATTGAGTCCATTCTGACGCTAATGTGTTAAATGGGCAATTGGTTACATCATCTATTGTTATTCCACTACAAATATTAGTATTTCTAACTAAAGTTTTATTTAAAGTTGTATTTGTGTTGGTCCATGCTGAACCAGGGTCACATCCAATATTCCCAAAAATATCTACAAAACTAGCAGTGGATATTTTAAAGAGTGCTATAGCATCATTACCATTAAAATTAACAGCAGCATTATTAACGCCTGAATATAAAGTAGCAGAAGAGTTTTGATAAACAATAACAGAACCATCGGTTAATGTTCCACTAAGGGTTACATTATTTGTAGGAGAGCCAACAGCAGCACCATTGGCGAATAATTGTAGTCTGTAATCAGATAAATTTACAGAAGCACCAGTACCGTTATAAATTTCAATGTATTTATTATTACTACTCCCTTCTACATATTCTGAAATAAGCAAGTCTGTAGCTTGCCCATACAAACAACCTGAAACAAAAACTATTAAACTTAAAAAAACAATTCGTAAAAACATGTTTTACAAAAAGAACTATAAAATGGTTTCGGGAATTTCCCTGTAGGTAATCATTTTATAATTTACGTAAGTAAAGTTACGTAAATTATTTTTTCGATTTGTTACGAATAGGTTAAGTAGCTGTTATTGTTTTTCAACAAAATGTTGAAAACGAATGAAATACGAATTAACTGAAGATGAATAATAAGGTAAGGATTGGAATTAATAATATAATAAAAGCCTTTAGTAGTAATTTTTGAAAATCTTGTATAGTCTTTATTTTATCCATAACTATCTTAATAACGTAATATGCCCTGTTATGGTTTCGTTTTCATCGTTATTCCAAACAATAGAAGAAATATAAAAATAAGTGCCATCAGCAACTAAAGCTCCTCTGTAGCTACCGTCCCAACCTTCGTCAATAATATCCCAGCTATAAATTTCATTTCCCCACCTATTAAATATTTTACAACTAAATGAAGCAATATTTTCTCCTTTAATTAAGAAAATATCATTTATACCATCATTGTTAGGTGTAAAAACATTAGGAATAAATACTGTGTTTGGTCTTTCAAAAAGTAAAATTTCTTCGTGAGTTTCTCCACAGTATTCGTTTGAAGCGGTTAATGTTACTGTATATTCTCCATTTTCTGCATAAATAGTAGAAGAGTGTTGAGAATTACTAAAAGATCCATTTCCAAAATCCCAATCAAAATCAGTTGCAGTAGCTGATGAAGTATTTGTAAAATTGATTGTAGAAGGAATTTCGCTTCCATAAAAGTAATCAGAAGTAAAGTTTGCAGTAATGCTATAATCCAAAATTGTTCTATAAGCAGTATCTGTTCCACATTCATTGCTAACTGTTAAATAAATATTGTCAGCATTACTAAAATTTTGAGAAGGAGAACTGCTTCCGTTAGACCATAAATAATTTCCATTTCCACCTGCAGTTAATGTAATAGAGTTATTACAAATTATAGTATCTCCGGTAATAGAAGCAAAAGGTAAAACCCCAGGTGATGTTGTTATTGATTTGCTATCAGTTCCACAAGTGTTTGTTGAAGAAACAGAATAAGTGCCAATAGAACTAACGATTATGCTTGAAGTAGTATCAGTTGTGTTCCATAAATAATTATCAGAACCACTTACCGTTAAAGTAATTGTTTCTCCGCTACAAATAACATTTGTTGTTGATGAGCTATTTATAGTAATTGTTGGAGGATATAAGACATTTATAGTTATGCTTTGAGAATCACGATAGCAGTTATTGTAGCCAATAACGTAATAATTTCCAGCAGATGATACATTTTGAGTAGTACTAGTTGAGTTGTTAAACCACGTATAATTAGAAGCCCCGTTTGCTGTTAATACAGCAGAATTACCATTGCAAATAGTTGTATTAGGTGTCGTTAGACTTAAATTTAAAGTCGGAGCATCTGTAATAGTAATATTATCTGTAGCACTTCCGCAAGAAGAATTACTAGTTACAGAATACACTCCTGAAGTAGATACATAAATAGAATTAAAATTACTTCCTGTACTCCAAGTATAATTTCCAGTACCATTAGCAGTAAGCAAAATACTATCACCAGTACATAATTCAGTTGTTGAAGAGGTTATTATAGCTGAAGAAGTATTACCACCAACTTGAACAAGAACACTATCCTTTGACGGGTTGGCACAAGAGGCAGTTCCTTCAAAATAAATGTAAAAATCACTATTGTCAGTTAAATCAGAAAAGTAGCTTGTTGATGAATTTGAATTTGATGAAAATGACCCATTTCCACCTACCCATAAAGTTGAAGAGAATACCCCGACTATTGTTGCTGATAAATCTATTGTGTCACCAGGACAAATGGTTATGCCTATTTCATTTATATCAATAGTATTAATGTTTATAGGAGCTGTACATCCATTATTGATGTATGATGGTGTTCCGCTCCATGTGTATCCAACAGTAGCTCCATCTCCTCCAGTTAAATCTGTTGGTAAATAAGATACAACGTCAGAGCAACTAGATGGTGAAGAAAAACTAATAGTTAATGTTTTTACAGATGAAGATGAGTTTGAAAAGTGTCCAAATGTATTGCCTGGGCATTGGAAAATAGCATAAATTGTATCATTTAAATTGGCAAAAGAATTTGCAGAGATATCAAAAAGGGTACTGGTAAATAAAATAACTTTAGCTCCGGCAGGAAGAATATTTGCAGTTGGCTCTTTAATTAAGCCACATCCTATAATAGTACTATTTAAACTAGTAACTTTTGAAGCTGTTGTTGCATTCTGGCAAATTCCATTATAAGAGTTACTGGTAGTGGGCCAGTTAACATTCATGTTATTTACATTTAGGCTGTTGGGGCCAACAACAAATCGAACCATTTCATTGTCAGATTCAGGAGAACCACATGCATCTACTAAAATACTTTCAATTTCAAAACAGGTGCTGGGTGTTTGAGATCTAATGGTTGTATTTAATAATACAACAAAAGCAGCGATAATGCTTACTCTATTATGAAATAACATCTATTAACGCAACAAAAACAAAGTGGTTTCAGGGAATTCCATCTAGGTGATCACGATTGTTTTTCAATGCAAATTTAAGAAGATTAATACTTTATGAACGTTAAGGAGAAGTTATTTTTTTCACAATTGTTTATAAGTAACTAAATATTTTCAAAAGTTGGCACTAAAAATAGATTGTATTATGTCTTCTAATTTTATCTTTGCAAAATGGAAAAGATATTGATTTTAGATTTTGGCTCTCAGTATACTCAGTTAATAGCTAGAAGAGTTAGAGAATTAAATGTTTATTGTGAAATACATCCACATAATAACCCTCCAGAGATTGATGAAATGGTTAAAGGTGTTATTTTATCAGGTAGCCCATTTTCTGTTAGAGATGAAAACTCTCCTAAACCAGATTTATCTATTTACAGAAAAAAATTACCACTATTAGGTGTTTGTTTTGGAGCACAATATTTGGCTTTAAGTAATGGTGGAGAGGTTTTACCATCTAAAATTAGAGAATACGGACGTGCAAATTTATCTTATGTAGATAATGCTCACCCATTAATGAAAGGAGTTAGTGATAATTCTCAAGTATGGATGTCTCATGGAGATACAATAAAAACTTTACCTGAAAAAACGAAGATATTTGCTAGTACTGTAGATGTAGAGATTGCTGGTTATGAATTTGAAAATGAAGAAACTTTTGCTATACAATTTCATCCAGAGGTATATCATTCAAAAGAAGGTCCAACAATGTTGAAGAACTTTATTGTAAACGTATGTAAGTGCGAGCAAAATTGGACTCCAAATTCATTTGTTGAGTCAACTGTTGAAGAATTAAAACAAAAATTAGGAAATGATAAAGTTGTTTTAGGTTTGTCAGGAGGAGTTGATAGTTCGGTGGCAGCAGTTTTATTGAATAAAGCAATAGGTGAAAATTTATACTGCATTTTTGTTGATAATGGTTTGTTGCGTAAAAATGAATTTGAGAGTGTATTAGAACAATACAAACATTTAGGACTTAACGTAAAAGGAGTAAATGCAAAGGATAAATTTTACTCAGCTTTAGCTGGAATTTCTGATCCTGAAGCTAAAAGAAAAGCTATTGGTAATGCCTTTATCGAAGTTTTTGATGATGAAGCACACCTTATTTCTGATGTGAAATGGTTGGCACAAGGAACAATATATCCAGATGTAATTGAGTCAGTTTCTGCTACTGGAGGACCTTCTCAGACAATAAAATCGCACCACAATGTTGGAGGGTTACCAGATTACATGAAACTTAAAATAGTTGAACCACTTAGACTTTTGTTTAAGGATGAGGTGAGAAGAGTAGGGCGTTCTATGGGATTAAATGAAGAACTACTAGGGAGACATCCATTTCCGGGACCAGGTCTTGCAATTCGTATATTGGGAGACATAACATCAGAAAAGGTACAGATTTTGCAAGAGGTAGATTATATTTTTATTGAAGGATTGAAAAAAGCAAATTTATATGATGATGTTTGGCAAGCAGGAGCAATTTTATTACCGGTACAATCTGTTGGGGTGATGGGAGATGAACGTACTTATGAAAAGGCCGTTGCACTAAGAGCAGTTGAATCAACAGATGGAATGACAGCAGATTGGTGCCATTTACCATATGAATTTTTAGCTAAAACTTCTAATGAAATAATAAACAAAGTGAAGGGAGTTAATCGTGTAGTTTATGATATAAGTTCAAAACCACCAGCAACTATAGAGTGGGAATAATTTTATTTTATTAATATTGATTATCAAAAAGTTAATACCATATATCGTTTTTGTTGTTGCTTTAGTTTTTTCATTAAAACTTAAAGCCCAAACTGATACAACTACTGTTCATCAAATAAATGGGAAGGATTATTATATTCATACTATAGAACAGGGTAATACTCTTTATTATTTAAGTAAAACTTATAACACTCCTGTTGATGTTATCCAAAAAGAAAACCCAAGTGTTAATGATGGTTTAAGTATAGGTGAAAAAATATTTATCCCCTTAAAAAGAGAAGTAGAAACAGTTAATGTTAGTAACGGAAATTATATTTTACATACCGTTGAAAAAGGTAGAACCTTGTATTCCCTGGCAAAAGAATATAATATTCAACAAAATGATATTATTGTACTGAACCCCGAAATTGTTGATGAAGGAATTAAAGAAGGACAAACTATTAAAATTCCAATCTTAAAAATTAAAGAAGAACAAGGCCCAATAAATGTTATAGAAGAAAAACCTATTTATAAAACGCATAATGTTAATACAGGAGAAACTTTATACTCATTAAGTAAACTTTATGATGTATCTATTGATTCTATAAAAATTGTAAACGATGGGCTATTAAACGGATTAAAGGTGGGTGAAAAAATTTATCTACCAATTTTAGTTAAACAGAAAAGAGCAACAACAAATACAATTTTTAATAATACACTTTTACCTGCAAGTATTATGGACTCTTTAAAGATGACGTTATTTAATGCAGATTCTATCAAGAAAAAATCAGTTTACAAAATAGGTCTATTATTACCTTTTTATATTGAAGAGAATGAAGAGATAGTTACTAACGCATTACAACAGAAAGAAATTTATCCTAAATCTAAGTTTGCTGTAGAATTTTATCATGGTGTTATTCTGGCGTTAGATTCATTATCTAATAATGATGTGAAGTTTGAGTTAGTTGTTTATGATACTAAAGGACAAGATTCTTTAGCAACTAAAAAAATATTAAAAAAATTAGATTTAGAAAAAGTTGATTTAATTATTGGACCGCTTTATTATAGTAATTTTGAAGTTATTGCTGATTTTGCACTACAGCGGCATATTCCGATAATTTCACCTGTAAAACAAAATAATAAAATCCTTTTAGGAAATCAATATGTATTTAAGGCAGTTCCTTCAAAAATGTCGGTTATTAAACATATAGCTCAATTAGCTGTGGATAGTTTTAGTACCAACAATTTAATTACAATTTCACATTCAACTTCAAAAGAAAAATCGTTAACTGACGCATACATCAAAGAATATAATCAGTTGATGATGAGCAAAAGAGACACACTGATTTATTCTTCAATTAAAAAAGTGGAGTTGTCTAATGCACAAGAGGTTATTGCCAGTTTAAATAAAACATCGAATAATGTCATATTTGTACCATCAAGCAATAGCACTTTTATTACCAATTTATTTAGTGTTTTAACAAATGTATTAACTACTAAAGATTACAAAGCTTGTAAAATTACCTTGATTGGATTAGAAGAATGGCAGCAATTTGATAACATAGATTTAGAATATTTTCAAACATTAAATGTTTACCTTCCAGTAAATCAATTTGTTGACTATAAAAATAAGGAAACATCTCAAATGATTAAAAATTATTTTGATGCAACATCAACCTATCCATCTTTTTCATCTTTTCTAGGGTTCGATATTGCTTATTATTTTAGTGATAAATTAAAATCGAAAGGAAGTGTTTTTGTTGAAGATGAGGATATAATACATTTAACGTCTTTACAATTTAATTTCTTGAAAACAGGTATAGAAAGTGGCTTTGAAAATACAAATGCTAATATTGTTAGTTTTCAAAATTATACGATAAAAAAGATAGATTAATTTCTTTTATCTATCAAAACCTACCGCTTATTTAGGAATACAAGCCGTTAGTATAATTAAGGTATATTTTAAGGATGAGAATTGTTAAATTGCAACAACATTTAACTAAAACTATCTAAAACCTTTTACTCAAGATGAAAAAAATACTACTTTTTGTAATAATCCTTTTACAAATAAATTTAGCTTTCTCACAATTAAATATGTCATTATTAAGTCAGTTCCCATTTCCCGGAAATAGAGGGGATGTTTCTGATATTTGGGGATATGTAGATGAAAATGGTAATGAATATGCCATTGTTGGACTTGAAGATGGAGTCGCTATAGTTGATGTTACAAACCCTACTTCTCCTAATGAAGTTTTTTATACTTCTGGAGTAAATAATATTTGGAGAGATATGAAAACTTGGGGCGATAAAGCATATATAACAAATGAGGGTGGTAATGGGATGATGATTATTGATATGAGTCCTTTACCAGGAAGTACATCGTTAACAGTTACAAATTATACAGGTGTTAACTATCCTTTTCAAACTGCCCATAGTTTATATATTGATGAAAATGGATATTGTTATATAATGGGAGCTAAACCAGGGGTAGGAGGAGCTATTATTTTAAATTTAAATGTGCCAACAAGTGATCCCAATTTTGAAGTAGGTTTATATGATGATTATTATTTACATGATGGTATGGTTAGAGGAGATACACTTTGGGGAGGAGCAATTAATGATGGTTTTTTAGTCGCAGTTAATGTTTCTAATAAGGCGAACCCAATTTCAATGGCTACAAAAGCAACTCCTAGTAATTTTACGCATAATGCTTGGATATCTCCTAACGGACAAACAGTAGTAACAACTGACGAAACAAGTAACGCATACTTAGCTGCTTATGATGTAAGTGATTTAGGAAACATTACAGAAACTGATAGAGTACAATCTAGCCCTGGCCAAAATGTAATCCCTCATAATGTTCATTTTAAAGATAATTTTATAGTAACTTCTTATTATAGAGATGGAGTTACTATACATGATGTTACTGATCCAAATAATATTATTGAGGTAGGGAATTATGATACTTCTCCTTCATTTAGTGGTAATGGTTTTAATGGTTGTTGGGGAGTTTATCCATGGTTACCTTCAGGTAATGTAATAGCAAGTGATATTGAAAATGGTTTATTTGTTTTAGGAGCAACTTATGCTGGAGCATGTTATTTAAAAGGGAATGTAACCAACCTAAATACTTCTGCAAATCTTGATGGAGTACAAGTTGATATTTTATCTAGTTCAATATCTACAAATTCTAATGTAATAGGTAATTACTCAACAGGATTAGCAACTGCTGGAAATTATAATGTAGTTTTTTCTAAAGCAGGATTTAAAAACGATACTACATTTAATGTGGCATTAACTAATGGAGTAACAACTATTGTCGATGCCCAATTAGAACCTTTAGTTGCTTTTAATTTTTCTGGACAAGTTCTAGAATCAGGAACAATGAATCCTATTGCAAATGCAAAGGTTAGAATCGAAAATACCCAATCATCAACTACGGTTACAACTAATGCATCAGGTAATTTTACTGTAAATGGGTTTACAGAAGCTAATTATGATGTGACAGGTGGTAAGTGGGGGTATATAACTTCGTGTTCAACTAATCAAACTATAAACCAGGCAACTACAGCTTATACTATTGTATTAGACAAAGGTTATTATGATGATTTTTCTTTAGATTTTAATTGGATATCAACAGGTAATGCATCAACAGGTGATTGGGAAATAGGAGTACCAAATGGAACTACGTTTGGAAGTTTAGAATCTAACCCAGGGTCAGATGTTTTAACGGATTGTAATAATGAAGCATTTGTTACTGGGAATGCAGGTGGTGGAGCAGGTGATGATGATGTAGATGATGGTACCGTAACATTAACATCTCCAGTATTTGATGCCACATTATTTTTTGATCCTTATGTTGAATATGATCGTTGGTTTTTTACTGGGAGTGGTGGTTCACAATCAACAGATGTTTTGTCTGTTAAATTAAGTAACGGTTCAACCTCTATTGAAATTGATAATGCGGATGTCAATTCTTCAGATAATTCATCTTGGGCGAATAGATCTATTAGAATTTCTGATTTTATTACACCAACAAATAATATGAGATTTATTATTGAAACGGCTGATTTAGGCTCAGGGCATCTTGTTGAAGCAGGATTAGATAAGTTTATGGTATTTGATGGAGCTGTAGGTGTTAATGAGGTAAATGAAAATAATAATTTTATCATTTCACCAAATCCATTTAATGAAGTGATTAATATTCAACTTAATGAAGTATTAAATAATTTAGAAATTAAAGTATTTGATGTTACTGG
>CAXBPN010000055.1:0-12490 GCA_963977515.1 uncultured Flavobacteriales bacterium | reverse complement strand
AACTTTGTTTCAAAATTAGCTTAATAAAGTTTGTTTTTTAACTCAGTTCTTAGTTAGCGTTTTTTAAGGAGAAAGTCAAGTAATTTATTCCTCATAAGCTCCAATGTCAGGAGGGTTATTTCTTGTTACTCCATCATGGTCGGTAGTAACAATACTTGTTATCCCTTTGTTTATAGCTGGAGAACCGCCAGCTAAATGGTAGTCATGGTTTTCGGTATCAACAAAAATAGAATTTCCATTGTTGGAAGCTAAATTTTCATAACTAGAAGTAATCGAATTAGTGGTTTTAATTAATGAGTATCTAATTTTAAAATTTATAGCTCCTGGTGAAAGTACTTCAGTCGCAAATTCATTATCAGCAGTACCATAAATAATGCAGTTTTTAAACAATGCCGAATCAATATTCCTTACCTGTGTTGCTCCATTAATATCAGTATAATAATTTTGTAGATAAATAGCTGGAGTTTCTCTTGTTCCATTAGGCCAATAATTTGCAAAAGTGGTATGGTTAAAATTATAGTTACCACCACCAGTTACCAATAAGTTGTATTGCCCACAATTGGTAATCAAAGAATTCTCTCCATCAATTTGATAATTGGTAGCTAAAATTCCAACTGCTGATGAATTATGAATTTCGCAATTGTTTAAGATTAATTTATTACTACTTAAAGCAGTGTTAGGTTCAAATGGTAATGTTTCTGCTTGAATACCAATGTAAGCGTTCTTAATTTTCACATAATTAAAAACATTGTCAATACTTCCTTCATTTATCCATATTCTATCCCATTGCCCAGGTTTATCCTGAAAACTATAATCCAATCGTGTTCCTTGAAAAGTAACAGGTTCGTCCTTTGTTCCATTAATAATGATGTTTCCTCCTTTGTAAACCCATAACCCCGAATTGTTATGCAAATGGATTCTAACTCCTTTATCAATAATTAATTTATCGTTTCCATCTAAAGTTAAGTAACCACCATAAATAACATAAGGTTTATCATTTGGCCATGTAACATTTAGTGCTCCTGCTGATGTATCTTTATCTAAATAAACTAACGGTGGTAATCCTGAGCTAAATTGATTGGCAACAAAGTAATGAGCATCTTGTCCCCAAGCTACTAATGCTACATTTTGATTGTTTCCATTGGTAACAAATCTTAAATTTTCTTTTACAATAAATAAATCGTTTACCGCATTTGGGTCGATTGTTACTTCAATAAAAATGAATAAACTATCGTTTGCTTCAATTTCTATATCGTTGTGTATATTTCCTGAAGCACCATCAACATTAATTCTAAATTGAGAATTTTCTCCTCCATCTAAAGAAATGCTTGAAATCTTAATTTTACTATTGTTTTTATTGTAAACCATTAATCGTTTAGTGGTAGAACCAATAGTTGAGAATACAGTATCGATAATTAATGTGTCGGCAGAAAAACTTAATTGAGCAGAAGAATTTGTAATAATATCATCTTTCCGACAAGAAAAAGAAACAATAATTATTAGTACTAGAAATATGAATAATATTTTCTTCATTTAGTTACAAATATAATAAAAGCTTTAATGACTAGAAGTTAACTTAGAATGAAGGTGTTTATTGTTCATCTTCTACTTGGTTTTTAAATTGATAATCGTATAGTTTTTTGTAATAACCATCTTTTTTTATCAATTCAAAATGACTTCCTTTCTCCATAATTTCGCCTTTATCAATTACTATAATTTTATCAGCATTTTTAATTGTAGAGAGTCTGTGTGCGACAATTATAGAAGTCCTATTTTTTGTAATAACGTCTGTAGCATGCTGTATTAATGCTTCAGATTCACTATCAATTGACGAGGTAGCCTCATCTAAAATTAAAATTTCTGGTTGATGAACATAAGCTCTAATAAATGATATTAATTGTCGTTGACCAACAGAAAGTAAAGCACCACGTTCTTTTACATTGTAGTTGTAACCATTAGGGAGCTCTGTAATAAATTCATGTGCTCCAATTTTCTTAGCAGCTTCAATTACTTGTTCCTTTGTGATGTCTTCACTATAAAGCGTAATGTTATTTAAAATTGAATCAGAGAATAAAAACACGTCTTGCAATACAATAGACATGGTTTTTCTTAAATGATTTAAGTCAAAATCTTTTATGTTGATACCGTCAATTGTAATTTCTCCTTTATTAATCTCATAAAATCGACCCAACAAATTAATAATTGATGATTTTCCTGCACCAGTAGCACCAACTAAAGCTAACGATTCTCCTTTTTTCATGTCGATTGTAATGTTTTTTAGCACCCAATCTTCATCGTTGTAAGCAAACCAAACATCTTTAAATTTAATATTGCCAGTTAAATTAGTAGGAGTAAGAGTCCCATTATTTTCAATAGTTGATTTAGTGTCTAATACTTTAAATACACGCTCAGAACTAACCATTCCCATTTGTAAGGTGTTAAAACGGTCTGCCAATTGACGAATAGGGCGATATAACATGTAAATAAATAAGATGAAAGAGAAAATAATTCCAGGAGTAGCATGTTGTTCAGCTACTTCTTTAAAACCATACCAAACTAATAATGCAACTGAAGCAGCTGAAAGCATTTCAACAATTGGAAAGAAAATAGAGTAGGCCCAAACCGTCTTTATATGAGCTGCACGGTGTTTTTTATTGATGTTAGCAAACTTTTCCATTTCAACCTCTTCACGATTGAATATTTGTACAATAGACATTCCAGTAATGTGTTCTTGTACAAAAGTGTTTAAAACAGAAACTTGTTCTCGCACTTCTTGAAAAGCTTTTTTTATAACTCGCTTAAAAATTGATGTTGCGAAAAACAAAATAGGAATGGGAATAAGGGTAATTAAAGCCAAATCCCATTGTTTAATAAACATGTAAGTAATAATGGTAAATATTTTTAATAAATCACTAATAATCACTAAAATACCACCTGAAAACATTTCGGATATCGTTTCAATATCCGATACAGTACGAGTTACCAATTGTCCAATTGGAGTGCTATCGAAATGTTTTAACTTAAAACTAATGACGTGTTTAAATACTTGATTTCTTAAATCTCTAATTACATTTTGCCCAAGCAAATTACTCATGTAATTAAAAAAGTATTCTAAAATAGATTCAACAATTAAAATACTGATTAAAATTAAGGTCATTATTAATAACCCTTCTTTATCCAGTTTTTTTATATTTTCATCAATAGTTACTTGTATTAATACTGGTCTTATCCATGCCATAAAAGCTAATAAAACACTTAAACTAGCAGTAATGTAAAAAATCTTGTTGTAAGGTTTTACATAAGTCATTATTCGCTTAAATAATGACACGTTGAAAGCATTACCTGAAACACTTTTAGCCATTATTAGGATAGTTTATTTTGGTTAAATACAAACCATGAGCAGGAACACTTGTTCCAGCATCATTTCTATTTTTTGATGCAATTATATTTTCAATTTCTTGAGGTTCAATTTTACCCAAACCAACATCTATTAAAGTTCCAACTATTGCCCTAACCATATTTCGAAGAAAACGGTCGGCAGAAATAGTAAAAACTAAGGTGTCATTTTTTATCTCCCAAATAGCTTTGGTTATAGTGCAATCGTTGGTAAATGTATCGGTGTTACTTTTGCTAAAGCATGAAAAATCAGTTTTCCGAATTAACAATTGAGCTGCCTCATTCATTTTATCCATGTTTAAAGGTTGACTAAAAAAATAAGCACGATCAATTAAAAAAGGATTTTTAGTTGGAGTAATCCAGTATTCATAAGTTCGTTGGGTAGCAGAAAAACGAGCGTGAACATCATCATTCACTTTAAAAACTTGAGAGCAAGAAATATCTTTAGGTAAGATACAGTTTAGTTTATAACAAATATGCTCGTTCTCAAAAATATGTTCAGTTTCAAAATGAGTAAAAAAATCGGTAGCATGAACGCCAGTATCAGTTCTTCCTGCTCCAACAACCATAACATCTTCTTGAAATAGTGTACTTAAAGCTTTATTAACTTCAGCCTGCACCGAGTTAGCATTGGGTTGAACTTGCCACCCATGATAATTAGTTCCTTTATATTTTAGTTGAATAAAAAATCTGCTCATTTTTCTAAAGTTGTCATTTCGACGCTCGGAATGACATTTGTATTCTTAATAACTCTCTATTAATATTTCTATAATTTCGATTGCTGCAGTACTAATTTTTGTTCCAGGGCCAAAAACACCAACAGCACCAGCATTAAATAAGTATTCATAATCTTGTTGAGGAATAACTCCACCAACAATAACCATAATATCTTCTCGATCTAGTTTTTTTAACTCTTCAATAACTTGTGGAACTAAAGTTTTGTGACCAGCCGCCAAAGAAGATACACCCAAAATATGCACATCATTTTCTACTGCTTGTTTTGCTGCTTCTTGAGGAGTTTGAAATAATGGACCAATATCCACATCAAAACCAATGTCAGCAAAAGAAGTAGAAATTACCTTTGCACCTCTATCATGTCCATCTTGCCCCATTTTAGCAACCATAATACGTGGTCTTCTTCCTTCCAGTTCTGCAAATTTATTCGTTAATTCACGAGCTTTAATAAAATCTTTGTCTTCCATAGCTTCAGAACTGTAAACACCACTAACCGAACGAATTTGAGCTTGATATCTTCCGTAAACCTCTTCCAAAGCATCAGAAATTTCACCAAGCGTAGCTCTTTCTTTTGCTGCTTCAACAGCAGCTTCTAATAAGTTGCCATTTTTTGTTTTAGCAATTTGAGTTAGGTTATGCAGTGTTTGTTTAACTTTTTCGTTATTTCGAGTGGCCTTAATTTTTTCTAATCGTTCAATTTGTCCTTTTCTTACTAAGTTATTGTCAACATCTAGAATCTCTAATTCTTCTTCAGTTTCAACTTTGTATTCATTTACACCAACAATAATCTCTTTACCAGAATCAATTTTAGCTTGCTTACGTGCAGCAGCTTCTTCAATTCTAAGCTTAGGAACTCCTTTTTCAATTGCCTTAGCCATTCCGCCCAATTCTTCAACTTCTTCAATTAGTTTCCATGCTTTTTCAGCAATTTCGTTGGTCAACCATTCAACATAGTAAGAACCTCCCCAAGGATCAACTGTTCTACAAATTTCTGTTTCTTTTTGAATGTATATTTGAGTGTTTCTTGCAATTCTTGCAGAGAAATCGGTAGGTAAAGCAATGGCTTCATCCAAAGCGTTGGTGTGTAAAGATTGTGTTCCACCTAAAGCAGCAGCCATAGCTTCTATACAAGTACGAGCAACATTGTTAAAAGGATCCTGTTCTGTTAAACTCCATCCGCTTGTTTGGCAATGTGTTCTTAATGTTAACGATTTTTCATTTTTAGGATTAAACTGTTTAACAATTTTTGCCCACAACATACGTGCTGCACGCATTTTGGCAATTTCCATAAAATGGTTCATGCCAATAGCCCAAAAGAAAGAAAGGCGAGGAGCAAAGGTATCGATATCCATTCCTGAATTTACACCAGTTCTTAAATATTCTAAACCATCTGCTAAAGTGTATGCCAATTCAATATCAGCAGTTGCACCAGCTTCTTGCATGTGATAACCCGAAATACTTATCGAGTTAAATTTTGGCATATTTTGAGAGGTGTACTTAAAAATATCAGCAATAATTTGCATGGAAGGAAGAGGAGGGTAGATGTAAGTATTTCTAACCATAAACTCTTTTAAAATGTCGTTTTGAATAGTTCCTGCTAATAATTTTTTATCCACCCCTTGCTCCTGAGCTGCAACAATATAAAAGGCAAGTATTGGTAAAACAGCTCCATTCATTGTCATTGAAACCGACATTTCACCCAAAGGAATCTGGTCAAACAAAACCTTCATATCTTCAACAGAATCGATAGCTACTCCGGCTTTACCAACGTCACCAACAACACGAGGGTGATCAGAATCGTAACCCCTATGTGTGGCTAAATCGAAAGCAACAGAAAGCCCTTTTTGACCAGCAGCTAAATTTCTACGGTAAAATGCATTCGATTCTTCTGCAGTACTAAAACCAGCATATTGCCTTATTGTCCATGGACGCATTACATACATGGTTGAATAAGGTCCTCTTAAATTGGGAGCTATACCAGCAGCAAAGTTTAAATGTTCTAAATTTTCAACATCACCTTTAGTGAAATTAGCTTTAATTTCAATTTGTTCGGATGTTATCCAAGGTTCATTTTTAGATGAATTTATTTCAGATTTACCAGTCTTACTATATGTAAGTTTAGAAAAATTAGGTCTCATATTTAATTTAAATTCAGTGATTTTAACCAGTTAATACCATCGTCTTCTGTTTTAAACATTTTTAGAGGTATTTGTGGTTTGTTTAAATAAATCATAGTATGTGTAATATATCGAGTAATTGCTGATGTCTCTTTTATCGCACATGCTAAAGCAAAATGATGAAAATTAGATCTAACAAAAACGCGTTCTTCTGAACCAAAACTTTTTACGGTAGAATTGTCAGAAAAATATAAATGAGGAACACCTTTAGTAATCTCCATAAAAATAGTGTACATCTCTTTTATGTCGTTAATATTACAAGATTTTGCATGCTTATGGGGATGGAATGTAAGTATTTTGTCATCTCTTAATGAGATAACCCCAATGTTACAATTCACTTTTTTTAATATTTTTATTTCTTTATTTTTCATTTAGCCAGGTAAATGCTTCTTCTTTTGTTTTAAACATTTTTACAGGAATAGTAGGTCTTGATAATTGCATAAAAGTATGTGTAATGAAACGAGTCATCGGAGAGTTTTCTGTCATTGCAAATTTGCTAGCAAATAAGTGAATGTTATTGGATATGAAGATCCTTTCCTCAGATTCTAAACTCTTTAAATTATGATTATTAGAAAAGTAAGGTCTTGGAACACCTTCTGATAAATCAAGTAAAATTTCAAGCATCAATTTTAAATGAGGCATTGTAAAGTTCGTAATACCTTCTTTTGGCTCATAAGTTAAAATATTGTCACTTCGCAACTCAATAACCCCATACTCAAAAGGAACAGATTTTATGATGGTTACTTTATTAGACATTTGTAGTCTCTTTTTGAGCTAAAATCTGAGGAATATTTACCTGTTCAAGTTGAGTTATAGTTCCGTCAGAATTATTGGTTGTATTAATTTTTGCAGAAGGCGTAGTCTCTATTTTGTTTAAATGAATATTAACTCCAAGTAGTGAACGGCTACCATCTTTATATTCTTGCTCTTTTTTTGAATTTACCAAATGAATATTGTTTTGAATGTGATCATTTTGAATGTTGGCTAAAAATCCACCATTATTTTCAATATCCTTAAATAGATTTAAGACTTTAGTAACCAATTGATCAGTTAGGTTTTCGATGTAATAAGAGCCTTTAGAAATGTCTTGAACTTTATTTAAATAAGCTTCCTCTTTAATTATAATCTGAATGTTTCGAGCAACACGTAATGTAAAGTCGCTAGGATTTTCATAAGCGAAATTAAAAGGAGTAATACTTAAACTGTTGCATCCACCTAATATAGCAGACATTCCTTCTGTAGTTGTTCTTAGAATATTAGTTTGAGCATCTTGAGCAGCAATATTATAGCTTGTAGTTTGTGAGTGGATGTAGGTATTTGTGATTTTTACTCCGTATGCTTCGGTAACGATTTGCCATAAAATTCTAAAAGCTCTAATTTTTGCGATTTCGAAAAAGTAGTTTGAATTTATTCCTAAACTAAAAGTGATGTTATTAATGACTTTTTCTGACGATAAGCCCAATTCTGTTAATTGGTCGATATACTCAACAGCATGAGACAATGTGTAAGCGAGTTCTTGAGTTATTGAAGCACCAGCGTTTGAATAATAATCCCCTCTAATGCTAATTGTTTTAAGCGAAGCATTGTTTTGTATATTATATAGTTGTTTAAAATCAGCACTTTCATTTTTAATCCAGTTTCCAGAAATTAAAACTTCTCCTAAAAAGTCAAATGAGATTGAACCATTAAGTTTGCTTTTATCTATATTATTTGCCTTAAGGTATGAGTTGAATAACCTTAAAGTTTGTTCTGGATTTGGAGTGTAAAAGTGAATGGCAATAACATCAAGCATAATGTCATTGAGTAACTCATTCATTTCTTGTGGGGTAGCAATCATTCCATTAAACTGAATACTATTTGCGCCACCTTTTAAGGCATTTAAAGCTTGGTGATTAGCTTCTTTTATCGATGTTATTTCGATTTGTTCCCTAATTTCATTGTTAATATTGTTGTGGGTAACATCAAAATGTTGAGATATATTATCTTTTAATGACTCAGAATTATAAAAAGGCTGGACATTAATTTCTTCATCTGTTTTCCAGATTAATGTATCAGTAAAATTTTTCCCTTTTAAATCAATATTAATTTTATCTAACCATTCCTGATAAGATACTTGTTTAAAATCTTTAAATAAGTTCATATTTTGCTTTGTAATGATAACAAAGATAGGTAAAACAATGAAAATAAAAGTTTGAGAAGAATGCCTTTATTCTTTTTCTAATTCAAAGATAAAAACTTCTTCATTATCCTTTTTCATTAGGTATTTTTCACGAGCAAATTTTTCCAGGGTTATAGGGTTGCTGGTTAATTCTTCAAGTTCAATTTTTGTTTTTTTTATTTCTTCAACATAAAAGGACTTGTCTTGTTCAAGGGTTTGTAGTTCTTTTTTGAAATCATATTGGACTAAAAAATTGTTTTGGTCAAAAAAAGATAACCATACAATAAATACAGCTATAGATATAGCGTATTTGTTTTTCAACCAGTTTGGAATTTTAGCCCACATAATTCAAAATTACTTATCAAAACTGATAAAGTGGAGAATATACTTTTCAATTAATAAACAACGAATTGTTTAAATGCATTATCTTTGTGATAAAAAAAATATGATACAAAGGATTCAGTCGTTATTATTAGCAATAGTTGCTATTTTAAGTATAGTTTTTTCTTTTCTACCAATTTTTGAATTTGCTGGATATGAAGCTACTTATGTGATGAATGCATATAAAACCCACCTAATTGATAATGTTAATGAGGTAGTCTCAAAAAATATGGGGGTAGGTGTTTTGCAAGGAGTAATTATGCTGTTGTCAATTATTGTTATTTTGATATTTAAAAAACGTCAATTACAGGTTAAGCTTTTAAAATTAAATTTATTGTTAATCACATTGCAAATAGTTGCAATTGTTATGTATACTGATGTTGCTAAAGAAGTAATTGCTTCAAACCCTAAAGATGTGATTATGGGATTGCAAATAGGAGCAGCTATACCTGTTTTATGTTTGGTTTTGGTGTACGCCTCAATTTACTTTATTAAGAAAGATGAAAGTTTGGTAAGAGCAGCTGATAGGTTGAGATAGCTTTAAAATATAAAATAAGAAAAGCCTTGCAAACGCAAGGCTTTTCTTATTTTATATTTAGTTTGCAGAAGGTTTTGGTGGCTCTGGAGCTGGAGGCGGAGGAGTGTCTCTCATCTTTCTTAATAATTCACGTTTAAAACTTTCTTCAGCTTTATAGAGTTCATTAACTTTTCTTGCTGTTATTACTGATTTAAATTTTATTAAATACTCTTTCTCAAGGTCCACTTCTTTCTGTTGTGCTTCTATTCTTTTATTTAGAATGGTTTCAATTTCAGAATCTGTAACTTCTTTTTCATCTTTAGTAGCTCTTTTTAAAGTTTTTAACTCTTTAAATACTACCCCTTTTTTTGTTTGATATTCATTGTAAATTGGCCAAAATTTTTCAGCTTCGGAAGATGAAAGATCTAACTTTTCAGTTATGTAAGCTATTTTCATTGTTTTAAACTTTTCTGATCCTGGTTTATAGAACCTTTCGGGTTTGCTTTTTTGATCATGTTTTGAATGGTGCTGTGCCGATGCTGTTGTTATTCCTATAATAACAAATATTAATACAGCTATTATTTTTCTAGTTTTCATAATTCTTCAATAATTAAGTTAATGTTAATGTTGTCATTTATTAAATAATCGATTATTTCTTCATTCGTAGTTTGTTCGGAAGAGGGAGATGGTTCTGTTTCCGTATAAACTTCATAGACTAAGTTTTCATCAAATTCAATAATTTCTTCATTGATGATTATTTCACTTAGTTGTTCATTAGTTAATTCTAAATTAGAACTACTTGGGTTTAAAATGTAAATAGCCATGATAATTGTTAGAATGCCTAAAGTTGGCATTAAAAAATGGTATGACATATTGTCAGTTCTATCATTTAACATTTTGCTATTCAGTTTTTTACATATAATTACCTGAGGTAAAACTTCAAAGTATGATTTTGGAGTGGAAAATTTATTTTCTTTCCCAATTTTATTTAAAATAGGAGAAAAATATGAGTCATTTTTACTTATGTTATTTTTATTTTCCATCTTTATTTAAGACTTATAATATTAAAAAAGGTTTAATCTTCTTTTAAAAAAGTTTCTATTTTTTTTACTGCATGATGGTAAGAAGCTTTTAAAGCTCCAATTGAAGTTGATAGGATTTCTGAAATTTCTTCATATTTCAAATCATCATAGTATTTCATATTGAACACTAATCTTTGTTTTTCAGGTAGTGTTAGTATTGCTTTTTGAAGCTTCAATTGAATTTCATCTCCGTTGTAATAGTTGTCCGACTGTAGTTGGTTAGACAGGTCTTTTTCAATATCAAGAATCGGTATAAATAGTATGCGTTTTTTTTTATTTAAAAATGTAATCGATTCATTTGTTGCTATCCTGTAAAGCCAAGTATATATTTGAGCTTCTTCATTAAAATTTTCTAGACCTTTCCATGCTTTTATAAAGGTGTTTTGAGTAATGTCGTCGGCATCGTCATGATTAATTACCATTCTTCTTATGTGCCAATAAATTCGCTCTTGATATTGTTTGATTATTAAGTCAAAAGCATAGTTTTTAGATTTATTGTCTCTAAAAAGATTTAATATGTACTTATCAGTTTCTATTGCCATTTTACTTTTTTCATACTAAACATAAGACTAGATAAATAGTTAAAGGTTTAAAGAGAACTATTTTTTTCTCTAATAAAGAAATATCATTATTGTTAAACGCGTAAGAATTAGGTCTGTTTTTAAAAATCTCCACTATTTTACTAAGTAAATTTATGCTTAAGAAACTAAATGTGACTAAATGAAAGAAAATTTAAAAATACTTATTGCTGACGAGTATGAGACTGTAAGTAGAATTACAGCAATAATGTTGAGGAATTTTTATGAAAACTCAGCCATTGATTTCGCAAAGACTGGAATAGATGTAATTGAAATGGTTGAGAAAAATAAGTATGATTTAGTTTTAATGGATTCTTGTTTGCCAGAAATGAGTGGTGTTGAAGCAACTCGTTTGTTGAAGGCCAAAAAAGAAAATAGAAATTTAAAAATTTTAGGAATGTCTATTTATCAAACAAATATATATATTGATGAGTTTAGAGGTGCTGGTGCAAGTGGTTTTATAATTAAAGATAAACTAAACGATTATATGAAAAAAGCCACTGAAAATTTAGTCAGTGGCTCTGATTTTTTTATTTATATATAAATCTTAAAGAAATTTATTTTCTACCAATTGCTTTGAGTGCCTTTTCAACAATAACTGCGGCAGTTAAACCATATTTTTCCATTAATTCGCCTGGAGTGCCACTTTCACCAAAGCTATCATTAACCCCTACATATTCAATAGGCATTGGATTGTTTCTTGATATTAACTGAGCAATACTATCACCCAAACCACCATTAACCATGTGTTCTTCAGCAGTAACTATACATTTGGTTTTATTTGCAGAGTTCAAAATTGCCTTTTCGTCTAAAGGTTTAATGGTGTGAATATTGATTATTTCAGCACTAATTCCTTTGGCTTCCAATTCTTCGCAAGCTAAAATAGCCTCCCAAGCTAAATGACCAGTAGCAAAAATACTTACATCAGTACCTTCGTTTAACATTATAGCTTTACCAATTACAAATGGTTCGTTCATAAAAACAGGAACTGATGGACGTCCAAAACGTAAGTAAACTGGACCTTCTATGTCTGCGATAGCTTTTGTGGCAGCTTTTGTTTGATTATAATCACAAGGGTTAATTACGGTCATCCCTGGTAACATTTTCATTAAACCTATGTCTTCTAATATTTGATGCGTAGCTCCATCTTCACCTAAGGTAAGTCCTGCGTGTGAAGCACAGATTTTTACATTTTTACCCGAATAGGCTACAGCTTGACGAATTTGATCGTAAACTCTTCCTGTAGAGAAGTTGGCAAAAGTTCCTGTAAAAGGAATCTTACCACCAATTGTCATTCCAGCCGCAATTCCAATCATATTTGCTTCAGCAATTCCTATTTGAAAAAATCGGTCAGGATTTTCTTTTTCAAATTGATTCATTTTTAACGAGCCAGTTAAATCGGCACAAAGAGCAACTACATTAGGGTTTTCTCTTCCTAATTCAGTTAGTCCGTCTCCAAATCCTGA
>CAXBPN010000054.1:0-12796 GCA_963977515.1 uncultured Flavobacteriales bacterium | reverse complement strand
TAGGGTTTATTTTTGATTGAATTTGGTTAAAAATGTTTTTTCGTCCATCAACCCAAAGTTTTGCCTTTGAGTTAAAAGGGCTAGCGATACGAATTAGATAAGAATAGCCGAGTATTGATATTTGATAAATAAGCTTCATGTAGCTATTAATCGTAATAATACTCTTGTTGAGTTCTTTTGTTTAATCTAATTATCCAACCTAAGCGAAAGCCGTATAGTATTGCAGAAGATGCTTTAGTATCTTCTTGTTCTGTATCATAATTATATTTACGTAAACTTTTTGTCCAACCCTGCGTATAGTCAAAACCTCCAAAAAAGTTGAGAAATCTATTTTTACTTAAATGCATATAGCCTACAAAACCATTAATAGCATAACCAAAAGACAGACGGTCGTAACCTTTTTTGTTTTCTTCTGATAAAATATTTACTTCGTCTTTAAAAGCAATTCTAATTTTATGATGTAACGTTCCTAAACCTCCATAAACTAAAATTCCAGAGTTATTATTATTAGTTAAAACATTAAATAATTTTCCACCTATTAAAAAAAAGGAAGAACCTCTTTCTTCTAAAAACACAGAAGTCAACCTTCCTTCATTGTCAATGATATAGCTATCTTCTGTGAGTAAATTTCCTAAAATAGTATTTTCTTTTACTTTGTTTCCCCAAATAAAATTACCTTTAAATCCATAATACCAATGGTGCTTATTTTTAATTGCAAAACTGCCCCCAATATTATTATTATCACCAAATCTATTTTTTAAATCACCACCAGTCCATTGATGAGCATATGATGCTATAATCATAGGGATGGTAAAAGCAGAATCTTTTCTTGCTGTTAAAGACCCAAATTGACCAAAAGAAGTTAGGCTAAAAAGTAATATAAGAATTAAAAAAATAGACTTCATTCGTTATCGTTAAAATACAAAATAACGAAATAATAATTGCTCATATTGAGTTTGGGCTATTTATGCTGAAAAATTAACATTTATAACTATCTTTTTAGTTAATTTAGCAGACTTTGAATACCAAATTATAAGAGTATGAACGTACAAATGGTTGACTTGAAGGGTCAATATCAAAAAATAAAATCTCAGATTGACAAATCTATAATTGATGTAATAGAATCAACAGCATTTATTAATGGTCCAGAAGTAAAAGCTTTTCAAGAAGAATTAGAAAGTTATTTAGATGTAAAACATGTAATTCCATGTGCAAATGGAACAGATGCATTGCAAATAGCATTGATGGCATTAGGGCTAAAACCCGGTGATGAAGTGATAACATCTGATTTTACATTTGCAGCAACTGTTGAAGTAATTGGATTATTACAATTAACTCCAGTTTTAATTGATGTAGATCCGAATACTTTTTGTGTGGATATTGAAAAATTAAAAAACGCAATTACTCCAAAAACAAAAGCAATTGTGCCTGTTCATTTATTTGGGCAGTGTGCTAATATGGAAGCTATAATGGAAGTTGTCAAGCAACATAATATTTTTGTAGTTGAAGATAACGCACAAGCAATAGGAGCAGAATATACTTTTGAAAACGGCGTAACAAAAAAAGCGGGTACTATTGGAAATATTGGAACAACTTCATTTTTTCCATCTAAAAATTTAGGATGTTATGGTGATGGTGGAGCTTTATTTACCAATGATGATGACTTAGCGGAGCTGTGTCGTTCAATTGTAAATCATGGAATGGGAGAACGTTATTACTATCCTCGTTTAGGAGTAAACTCTCGATTAGATTCTATCCAAGCAGCAATACTTCGAATAAAATTAAGAGAATTAGATAGTTATAGCTCAGCAAGAAATAAAGCAGCTACTTATTATGATAATGCTTTTGCAGATATTGAACAGATAAAAACTCCATTTAGAGATCCGAAGTCAACTCACGTTTTCCATCAATATACCCTTGTTGGTTCGGGAATTGACCATTTTGAATTACAGAAATATTTAGGAGAGAAGGGAGTGCCGTGTATGATTTATTATCCAGTGCCATTGCATACGCAAGATGCTTATAAAACTCCGTCAATGAAACATGAGGATTTCGAAGTGACAAACGCATTATGCGATTCGGTTTTTTCATTACCAATGCATACGGAATTAACAGAAGAACAATTAAAATATATAACTGATTCAGTTATAGAATTTATTAATAAAAAGTAATACAACATTATGAAGATTGCGGTTGTAGGAACAGGTTATGTAGGATTAGTAACAGGAACATGTTTTGCTGAAACAGGAAACCATGTAGTTTGTGTTGATATAGATGAAAATAAAGTAAATAAAATGAAGAATGGTGTGGTACCAATTTATGAACCACATTTAGATGTTTTATTTGAACGAAATATTAAGCAAGGTAGATTAGAATTTACAACTAATTTAGCTGAAGCTATCAAGGATGCTAAAATTATCTTTTTAGCCTTGCCAACTCCTCCAGATGAGGATGGATCGGCTGATTTGAGTTACATTTTAGGAGTTGCAAATGACTTAGGTAAGATAATTACTGATTATAAAGTAATTGTAGATAAAAGTACCGTTCCAGTTGGAACCGCTGATAAAGTTACAGCAGCATTAGCAGCTAATCTTTCTACTGATTTATTCGACGTGGTTTCTAATCCTGAATTTTTAAGAGAAGGCTATGCAGTAGATGATTTTTTAAAACCAGATAGAGTTGTAATTGGAACTAGTTCTGATAAAGCAAAAAAAGTAATGGGAGATTTATATAAACCTTACGTTCGTCAAGGAAATCCAATTATTTTTATGGATGAGAAATCTGCTGAGTTAACCAAATATGCAGCAAATTCATTTTTGGCAACCAAGATTACTTTTATGAATGAAATTGCCAACTTTTGTGAAAAAGTTGGTGCTGATGTTGATATGGTAAGGATTGGTATTGGTTCTGATACTCGTATTGGTAAGCGTTTCTTGTTTCCAGGTATTGGTTATGGGGGGAGTTGTTTTCCAAAAGATGTACAGGCTTTAGCTAAATCGGGTAAAGAATTTGGATATAATTTTCAGATTTTAGATTCAGTAATGGATGTAAATGAAAAACAAAAAACAATTATAGTTCCTAAAATAAAAGAATTCTTTAATGGAGATTTAAAAGGTAAAAACATAGCTCTTTGGGGCTTAGCCTTTAAACCTGATACAGATGATATCAGAGAAGCTCCAGCATTATATATTATTAACGAATTGTTAGCTGAAGGAGCAAATATAGTAGCTTTTGATCCAGAAGCTATGGGAAATGTTAAAGCAAAGTATGGTGATAAAGTAACTTTTGTTGGAGATAGAGATGCTGCTTTACTTAATGCTGATGCATTGGTAATAGCTACAGAGTGGCAAGTGTTTAGAAACCCTGATTTTGATTTAATGATTGAAAAGATGAATCAAAAAGTAATTTTTGATGGACGAAATTTATATGATACTCAAGAAATGAAAGAACTTGGATTTTATTATAACAGTATTGGACGAATTTTAGTGAGAGGATAATTATGAAAAGAGTTTTAATAACAGGTGCAGCAGGATTTTTAGGATCTCATTTATGTGATAGATTTATAAAAGAAGGTTATTATGTTATCGCAATGGATAACTTAATAACAGGAGATTTAAAGAATATAGAACATCTAAACGGAAATGAAAATTTTGAGTTTATCAATCACGATGTTTCAGAGCATATTGATTTAGATGGAGACTTGGATTATATCTTACATTTTGCATCTCCAGCAAGCCCAATTGATTATTTGAAAATTCCTATTCAAACCTTAAAAGTAGGTTCTTTAGGAACGCATAACTTGTTAGGTTTAGCAAAAGCGAAAAATGCAAGAATGTTAATTGCTTCTACATCTGAAGTTTATGGAGATCCTTTAGTTCATCCACAAACAGAAGAATATTATGGTAATGTAAATCCAATTGGCCCAAGAGGTGTTTATGATGAAGCAAAACGTTTTCAAGAAGCAATAACAATGGCTTACCATACATATCATGGAGTTGAAACACGAATTGTAAGAATTTTTAATACTTATGGCCCACGAATGAGGTTAAATGATGGTAGAGTTTTACCTGCATTTATTGGTCAAGCACTTAGAGGTGAAGATTTAACTGTTTTTGGAAAAGGTAATCAAACACGATCATTTTGTTTTGTTGATGATTTAATAGAGGGTATTTACCGTTTATTATTGAGTGATTATACATTGCCTTTAAATATTGGAAATCCTGATGAAATTACAATTTTAGATTTCTGTAAAGAGATAATTAAATTGACTGGAACCAATCAAAAAATTATTTATAAAGATTTACCTGTAAACGACCCGATGCAACGACAACCTAATATTGACAAGGCTCGTACTATTTTAGGTTGGGAACCAAAAGTAAATAGATCAGAAGGTTTAAAAATTACTTATGATTATTTTAAAAGCCTTTCAGCAGAACAGTTAAATAAAGTTGAACATAAGAATTTTGACGAATACGTAAAATAATGGATTATTTTAGTCATGAAACAGCGGTTATAGACAAAGGTTGTCAAATTGGAGAGGGAACCAAAATTTGGCATTTCTCTCATATAATGCCTAATTGTAAAATTGGGAAAAATTGTAATATTGGTCAAAACGTTGTTGTTTCTCCAAATGTGGATTTGGGGAATAATGTAAAGATTCAAAATAATGTTTCCATATATACTGGAGTAATTTGTGAGGATGATGTTTTTTTAGGTCCATCAATGGTTTTTACAAATGTAATTAATCCAAGAAGTGCAATAAATAGAAGAGATGAGTATGCTCAAACAATTGTTAAAAAAGGAGTTTCAATAGGTGCTAATGCAACAATAGTTTGCGGAAATGATATAGGAGAATATGCATTTATAGGGGCTGGAGCAGTTGTTACTAAAACTGTACCCGCTTATGCTTTGTTAGTTGGTAACCCTGCTAAACAAATTGGGTGGGTTGGCGAGTATGGACATCGTTTACATTTTGATGTTAATGGATATGCTATTTGTGAAGAAAGTAAACAAAAATATAGATTAGAAAATAATGTTGTAATTAAAATCAGCGATTAATGGTTGAAAATAAAGTAATAAAATTTGCTGTAGTAGGTTGTGGACATATAGGAAAACGACATGCTGAAATGGTTTTAGGAAATCCAAATGCCAAGTTAGTGGCTTTGTGTGATGTAGCATCTAAAGAAACTTTAGGAATTGAAAAATACGATGTCCCATTTTACTCTTCAATAGAAGACTTAATGGATGCTAAATTAGATATTGATGTAGTGAATATATGTACCCCTAACGGATTACATTCTGATCAAGCTTCTTTAGCACTTGATAATGATTATCATATAGTAGTTGAAAAGCCTATAGGGTTATCAAAAGCAAAATGTGAGCAAGTGATATTTAAAGCTTTAAGAAATCACAAACAAGTGTTTGCAGTTATGCAAAATAGATATTCTCCACCTTCAGTATGGATTAAAGATTTAGTTGAAAATAAGGTTTTAGGAGACATCTTTATGGTTCAGTTAAATTGTTACTGGAATAGAGATAGTCGTTATTATAAAGCAGGAGGATGGAAAGGAACTCAAGATCTAGATGGGGGAACATTATTTACTCAATTCTCGCATTTTATAGATATAATGTATTGGTTGTTTGGAGACATTACAAATATTCAAGGTAAATTTAAAGACTTTACTCATCAGAACTCAACTGAGTTCGAAGATTCAGGTTTTGTATCTTTCGATTTTGTTGAAGGAGGAATGGGTAGTTTAAACTATTCTACTGCGGTTGCAACCCAAAATTTAGAAAGTAGTATTACTGTTATTGGAGAGAAAGGAAGTGTGAAAATTGGAGGGCAATATATGAATGAGGTTGAAGTTTGTAATATAGATGGATATGAAATGCCAGAGCTGGAAGCAGCAAACCCTCCTAATGATTATGGTCCTTATAAAGGATCTGCAGCTAATCACCATTATATTATTGAAAATGTAGTAGATACATTAAATGGAAAAACAACTGCTACTACAAATGCTTTAGAGGGATTGAAAGTTGTAGAGATAATTGAAAAAATATACGAACTAAGAGAAAATTCTGTTTTAAAAAAATAAGATGAGTATTTATCAAAAATTAAAAAACAAAGAGACTAAAATAGGTGTAATCGGATTAGGATATGTTGGTCTTCCTATAGCATTAGAGTTTGCTAAATCGATGCAAGTAATAGGGTTCGATATTAATGAAACCCGTGTGGAGATGATGCAGAATAAGCAAGATCCGAGTGAAGAGTTGGATTCTTCAGCATTTGACGGATGTGATATCCATTTTACTGCTAATATTGAAGATTTAAAAGAAGTTACATTTTTTGTTGTAGCAGTTCCAACTCCTATAGATAACCATAATTTACCTGATTTAACACCACTTTTAGGAGCATCTAAAACTGTAGGGAAGGTTTTAAAAAAAGGTGATTATGTAGTATTTGAATCTACAGTTTATCCAGGATGTACCGAAGAAGATTGTATTCCTGTTTTAGAGGAAATTTCAGGATTGAAATTTAAAGAAGATTTTAAAATTGGATATTCACCAGAACGTATAAACCCAGGAGATACAAAACATACTTTAACAAATGTAATTAAAGTAGTTTCTGGTTGTTGTCCTGAATCTCTAGAAGAGATAGCAAAAGTTTATGAAACTGTTGTACAGGCTGGGGTGCATAGAGCAACAACAATAAGAGTTGCAGAGGCTGCTAAAATTATAGAAAATACACAGCGTGATTTAAATATTGCATTGGTAAATGAGCTTTCTATCATATTTAACAAAATGGGAATTAATACCTATGATGTGTTAGAAGCAGCAGGAACTAAGTGGAATTTCTTAAAATTTTTCCCAGGGTTAGTTGGAGGGCATTGCATTGGTGTTGATCCTTATTATTTAACCTATAAGGCAAAAGAATTAGGGTATCATGCTCAAATTATAAATGCGGGTCGTTTCGTTAACGACAGTATGGGAGGTTATGTGGCGAAACAAACAGTTAAAAAGATTATTGCGTCGGGTAAAAATATTGCAGAATCAAGAGTTTTAGTAATGGGAGCAACATTTAAAGAAGATGTAAGCGACATCCGTAATTCAAAAGTTGCTGATGTGGTAAACGAATTTATTTCTTTTGGTGCAAAAGTAGATGTTGTTGATTCTCATGCTGATTCTGACCATTTAAAGAAAGAATATGGTTATGGATTAGTTGCTAATTTAGCATCTAACTATGATGCTGTAGTAGTTGCTGTAAATCATAAAGATTATATCAATTTAGATGAAAAGTATTTTAAATCAATTACTACCTCAAAAGCGGTATTAGTTGATTTAAAAGGAATTTATAAAGGGAAAATAAAAGAGTTAACTTATTGGAGTCTTTAATATAGTTACAAGTTTCATGTTTGAAGTTTGATGTTGATATTAAACCTTAAATATTAAAAAAATAGATGAATACAAAATCTCAAATCTCAAATCTCAAATCTAAAACGGTGTTAATAACAGGAGGGGCTGGATTTATAGGGTCTCATTTGGTAAAATTATTGGTAAATAAATATCCTGATTATATGATTGTTAACTTAGATAAGTTAACGTATGCAGGTAACCTTGAAAATCTAAAAGAGATTGAAAATGCATCCAATTACGAATTTGTAAAAGGAGATATAGTTGACACAGATTTTATCAATAAATTGTTTGCAACATATAAATTTGATGCGGTAATACATTTAGCCGCAGAATCTCATGTTGACCGTTCTATTGAAAGCCCTATGGATTTTATTATGACGAACATTGTAGGTACTGCAAATTTATTAAATGCAGCAAAATTCAATTGGAAAGACAATTATGAAGATAAACTTTTTTACCATGTTTCTACAGATGAAGTTTATGGTTCGTTAGGAGAAACAGGAATGTTCTTAGAAACAACTCCATACGACCCAAGAAGCCCTTATTCATCATCTAAAGCAAGTTCTGATCATTTGGTTAGAGCTTATTATCATACTTACGGATTACCTGTTGTTATTTCTAATTGCTCAAATAATTATGGGTCACATCAGTTTCCAGAAAAGTTAGTGCCTTTATTTATTCATAACATTAAGAACAATAAACCATTACCTGTTTATGGTAAGGGTGAAAACATTAGAGATTGGTTATGGGTTGAAGATCATGCTAGAGCAATTGATGTGATTTTCCATAAAGCTAAACTTGGCGAAACCTATAATATTGGAGGACATAATGAATGGACAAACATTGATTTAATTAAAGTGGTTTGTAAGGTAATGGATAAGAAATTAGGAAGAGAAGAAGGAACTTCCGAAAAACTAATTACTTATGTTACAGATAGAGCTGGACATGATATGCGGTATGCTATTGATGCTACCAAATTAAAAAATGAGTTAGGTTGGGTTCCATCATTACAATTTGAAGAAGGACTAGAAAATACAATTGATTGGTATTTAGCTAATGAAGACTGGTTGAATAATGTAACTTCTGGAGATTACCAAAAATATTACGAAAAGCAATACGAAAATAGATAAACGGTTGTGAGTTCTTAATTATAGGTTTATAAAGTTTCTGATTTAACTTTGAACTTTGAACTCAAAACTTTGAACTTAAAAATAATGTACGATAAAGATTTTCATCAAAAAGATATTTCAAAACTAACATTTTTAGTTACAGGAGGAGCTGGATTTATTGGCTCTAATATTGTAACTTACCTCATGAAATACAATGCTGGAAGTGTAATTGTATTAGACAATCTTTCTAATGGTTATAAAGAAAATATAGCTCAATTTTTTGGTCAACCAAATTTCGAATTTATTGAAGGAGATATAACAGATTTTGATCTAGTATCGAGAATAATGACTGAGGTAGATTATGTTTCTCACCAAGCGGCATTAGGTTCTGTACCTCGTTCAATTGAAAACCCGTTAGCAACTCATCATGCCAATACAACTGGTTTATTAACGGTGTTAACATGTGCAAAAGATGCAAACGTTAAACGTGTAGTTTTTGCAAGTTCTTCGTCTGTTTATGGCGATAGCCAAGAATTACCAAAAGTTGAAAGTAGAATAGGAAACCCTTTATCTCCTTATGCGGTAAGTAAAAGAACAAAAGAGTTGTATGCTCAAGTTTTTGCAAAAACTTACAATTTAGATGTAGTTGGGTTAAGATATTTTAATGTATTTGGTCCAAATCAAAGTCCTAATGGCCCTTATGCAGCAGCAATTCCATTATTTATGGAAGCTGTGTTAAAAAATGAATCGCCATACATTAATGGAGATGGAGAGCAGAGTAGAGATTTTACTTTTGTTGAAAATGCAGTGCAAGCGAATATAAAAGTAATGTTTACGGATAAAGAAGTAAAAGGAAAGATTTTAAACATTGCTTTTGGAGGACGTACAACTATAAATGATTTATTCTTTAAGATAAGAAATACTGTAGGAAATTCAGTTGAACCAATTTACCGTGAGGAACGACCTGGAGATGTAAAAGATTCATTGGCGAACATAGCCTTAGCTAAAGAATTAACAGGTTTTAACCCTGAATTTAGCATAGATGACGGTTTAGCTGTAACGATAGAATGGTTTAAAGAAAATTATTTAAAATAGTTTTCCCCTCTTGAGAGGGGGTGCCGAAGGCGGGGTGTGTTAAAATGCTTAACTTTGAATTCTTAAATCTAGAAACCTTGAACTTCTTTAGCAACCTATTCAAAAAAAAAGAAGCCTATTTACCCATAGACTTTTCTGTTTTTAAAACGGATATGCATTCGCATTTAATTCCTGGAATAGATGATGGTTCTCCAGACATGGAATATACCATTATGCTTATAAAAGAATTTAAAGCAATGGGGTATTCTAAAATAATAACCACACCACATGTAATGTGTGATTATTATAAAAATACGCCCGAAATTATTTTGGGAGGACTAGAAAAGGTTAGGGAAGAATTAAAAAATCGAAATATTGATATTGAGTTGCTTGCAGCTGCCGAATACAATTTAGATGATGGGTTAGAAAAATTAATTAATGAAAAACAAATTTTAACATTTGGTGAAAATCATGTATTGTTTGAATTACCATTTATGCAAGAGCCTCAAAATTTTCAAGAAATTGTTTTTAAATTTCAGACGAATGGTTATAAGCCTATTTTAGCTCATCCTGAACGTTATAATTATTGGCATAGAAATTTTGAAAAGTTTGAAGAGATGAAGTCGAAAAGTGTACTTCTTCAATTAAACTTGTTGTCATTAACTGGTCATTATGGTCCAGATGTGAAAAAGATTGGTGAAAAATTAATTGATGCCAACTTGATTGACTTTGTAGGAACGGATTGTCATCGGATTGAGCATCTAAAAATATTGAAAGACTTTTCTAACTCAAAGTATTTTAATTTATTAGCTAAGCAAGAAAATCTTTTTAATAAAAGTTTGTAAAGTAGAGTTGTTCTTTTAGCGCTACTTTATGTGCCTTTAGTTTATTCAATAAATAATCTCTCGCAGGCGTCCGCTTGTGATTTTATTAAGATTGTTCCAAGCATCCGCATGAAACAGATAGGGGGAATAAGTATTTCTCATAATTTTAAATTATAAAAAGTACTTATAAAGTTGTATACATAAAAAAATAGGTATATATTTGTTGTATGTCAAATAAACTATATAAAGGAACATTAACCAATTTAATTCTTAAGTTATTATACGAGAATGGTAAAATGTATGGGTATGAAATTACCAAAAAAACGAAAGAACAAACCAACGGAGGATTTACAGTTACAGAAGGAGCATTATATACTATTTTACACAAACTAGAAGCAGAAGAAATATTAGGTGTAGAGTTTGAAATAGTAGATGGAAGAACAAGAAAATATTATAAATTATCAGAAAAAGGAGAAAAAGAGGCTGTACTAAAAATTGAAGAATTAAAAGAGTTTATTAAAAATTTAGCAGGTTTTGTTGATTTTAAATTAGCGTAATTATATGAAAGTCTCTTTAAATAAAAAACAACTCAAACATATTTCTAATTTAATAGAAATGAAAGGTGTTAATTATTATGATGTTAATATGGAAATGACTGACCATATAGCTTCAGAAGTAGAAGAGTTAATAGCAAATAATAATCTAGAATACATGAAAGCTATTAAGCAAACATTTTTACGTTATGACCGTTTTCATTTTATGAATATTGAAGAAGAGAAAAAGAAAAAAGTAATGCAACAAGCAAGGAGAGAATTTTATAGAGGATTACTTCAGTTTTTTACAATCCCTAAAATTATTGCTACGCTAGCTATTTTTATGATTTCATATACACTTTTAAACTTTTTTGGATTTGAGTATTTGTTAATTTTTCTGGCTATAATTTCATTGCCAATGTCAATTTATTTGTATAAAAAGAAAAAAGGGGTTGTAGGAAATAAAGATTTTTTACAAATTAAAGCGTTTAATAGTCACGGATTTTTAGTTCTATTTTTACCTTTTCAAGCATTTAATATACAAAGGATTTTTATAGATAAATTACAAGCTAATTTATATTTCCAGTCTTTTTTTATTACAATTATATTAATATCTATGTTAGTTGTTTTTACGATATACAATTCTAGACTGGATTTCTTAAAAACAAAATTTATATAAGTAAAATCACTTTTTTCTAATATAAAGTTCCTTCTCCACTTCAGCAATAACTTCCCCTTTTTTGTTTTTAATTAAAATATTAAAAACTGGTTCGTATTTGTATTGGCTAGAAGTTATTTTTTTAATTTCTTCAATTTGCTGTTTTGATAGACTAAATTCTGCATAAACCGTTTCTTTACCGGGTTTTATAAAGTTTATTTTGGCTGATTTATCCCAAACAATATAATCTTTACCTAATAAATGTAATAACATTAACATATAAAAAGGGTCGGTCATTGCATAAAGCGAACCACCAAAATGACTGCCCACAATGTTTTTGTTCCATGGACGGAGCTTCATCTCAATTTTAATGTAACTGTAGTCAGAAGTAATTTCTTTAATCCAAATTCCAGTACCAATAAATGGAGGCCAAAGGTTTAACCCAATTCTTAATAGATGTCTATTCATAGAGGATTTAAATACTATTTTTTTGTTCCATATAACTTTGTAAAATTATAGTCGCACTAATTTCATCAATCAATGCTTTGTTTTGTCTTGCTTTCTTTTTTAATCCACTGTCTATCATTGTTTGGAAAGCCATTTTAGAGGTGAATCGTTCATCAACTCGTTCTAGTTTTATGGTAGGAAATTTTCTGCTCAAATGTTTTACAAAAGGCTCAATAAAACGAGCAGATTCTGATGGATTGTTTTTTAAATCTATCGCTTCACCAATAACAATACATTCTACATCATTTTTATTAAGATAATCTTCGATAAAAACGATACAATCTTTAACATGAATTGTGGTTAATCCACTGGCAATAATTTGTAAATCATCAGTAGCTGCAAAACCAACTCTTTTTTGTCCATAATCAATTGCTAAAATTTTCGCCATTTTTACCTGTAACTTAATAGTGTATTTCTATTCTCACTTATCAACTTATCATTAACTTTGTTTAAAATTAAAGTTGATGGATACAAAGTTAAATAAAATAGAGGAAGCAATCGAAGACATTAAGGCTGGTAAAGTTATTATTGTTGTAGATGATGAAGATAGAGAAAATGAGGGAGACTTTGTAGCAGCAGCAAGAACCGTTACACCAGAAATGATAAACTTTATGGCTACCCACGGTAGAGGTTTAATTTGTGCTCCTTTGGTTGAGGATAGATGTGTAGAGTTAGGGT
>CAXBPN010000053.1:0-12944 GCA_963977515.1 uncultured Flavobacteriales bacterium | reverse complement strand
ATGTGGCGTTGAGTTCAGTTTCTGGTTTAACCTCTCAGCCTAACTTTAACTCGCTAGTTGCTATGTTCCAAGGACACCCAAGAGCAGAACAGTTTGATTTGAAAAAATTAAACGAATACTCTAACTATTGGGAAGCCGTTCGTGAACAATACTACCCTTTTGAATCAGGTTTAAAAGCTAGTACAGCTCAAATATTTGATCATGAAATACCTGGTGGACAATACTCTAACCTACGACCACAAGCTAGAGGTTTAGGTTTAGAAGAAAAATTTGAAACCATTAAAAAGAATTACGAAACGGTAAACGATATGTTTGGCGACATTGTTAAAGTAACCCCTTCTTCAAAAGTAGTTGGCGATATGGCAATGTATATGACTTCAAACAATTTAACCGAACAAGATGTTTATGATAAAGCTGAAACACTTTCATTCCCCGAATCGGTAATTAATTTCTTTAAAGGTGATTTAGGTCAACCATACCAAGGTTTTCCAGAGAAATTGCAAAAAGTTATCTTAAAGAATGTAAAACCATATACAGATAGACCAAATGCTCATCTTGCTCCTATCGATTTTGAAAAAGAGTTTGCTGAATTTCAAGAAAAGTTTAACAAACACTGTAATTTCTTAGATTTCTTATCGTACAAGTTTTACCCAAAAGTGTTCGAAGATTATTTTAATCATCACCAACAATATGGAGATGTTTCTTACATCCCAACAACAGCATTCTTTTATGGTTTAAAACACAATGAAGAAATTACCATAGAGTTTGAATCAGGTAAAATGATTATTGTAGAATATTTATACACCACTAATGCCGACGAGGATGGTTATAGAAATGTATTTTTTAACCTAAACGGACAAACACGTGGTGTAAAAGTAAAAGACAATACAGTTGTTTCTACTAAGGTAAAACACCAAAAAGCCGAAGGAGATAAAGAAATTGGTGCTCCATTACAAGGTAAATTGGTTCAACTAAAAGTTAAGGCTGGCGATGTGGTAAAAAAAGAACAATCGTTGTTTGTATTGGAAGCCATGAAAATGGAATCTACTGTTACAGCTCCTAGTGATGGAGTGGTAAAAAAAGTACACCTTGCAGAAGGCACTATGGTTGGACAAAGTGATTTAATTATAGAAATGGAGTAAATTATTTATTTGTAATACTGAGTGGAATTGAATTGAAAATAATAACATAACCTCTGACAGAAATGTTGGAGGTTTTTTCTTCTCCATCATAACTATTAATTGATTACTCTTACGAACAATCAAAACCTAGGAATATTAGTTGTTATTTTAATTCCTTTTGACTCAAAAAAATCAAATAGAAATTCAACATCTTTTTTACTTCGAATATAAAACTGAGCTTCTGTCTCATCACTCAACTTAAACCGACCGTCTATTTCTTTTTTAAAATAATGAAAAGTGTAAAAAAAGCCTGACTGAATATCATGATGACCTCCACCAGCTCCAATACTTTTAATATTATTAATAGGAAATACTTTTTTCTTATAGAAAACCCTAAAAGGATAATTTACAATTATTTCATTTTCCTTTATTATAGTTTCCATTGGAATCCAACAACAAACAACTAATAATGGTATTGTATATATTAAAATAATAGGGAATATAAAATACTCCATACCACACAGCTTGCCATTATTATAATCATCAATCTGGTAAACCAAATATTCCCATTTCTAGATTCATAAATGATAACTCCTTCACTCATTCTTTAAAAATACTAAAATTAGAGTTTCACTTCATGTTTTGGACTGTAACAAAATATTTTATATATACTCTCTTAAAGACTAGATTCCTGACCTCCACTCCTGCTGCAACTTTCGTGATGTCCTCCCTTTTAACTTCTTAACAAATAATAAGGGAATACAAGGTTTTGCTATAAGGACCAAGAGAAGTTTTTAATTTTGCTATTCCTGAATTAAAAAAAATCTACCTTTTAGAAAAACCAAAAGCAGGAGAAGAGGCTCAAGCATGGGATTATAAATATGAGAGAATAGAACAATGTGATATCTTATCTACTGTTTATTATTATCTAAAGAAGAATGCTAAACTTTAAGCCCTATCACACAAACGTCATCAATTTGTTCTAGGTTTCCCTTCCAATTCTCAAAAAATGAATTTAATAAGTCTTTTTGTTCATTAAGTTCTTTTTGAGCTATAGAAGCTAAAAATTGTTTAAAAGGTTTGTATTTAATTTTTTTACCATTCGGACCACCAAATTGATCAGCAAAGCCATCAGTAAACAGATAAATTAAATCATCTTTTTTTGCATTAATTTTATAATTTGTGTAAGGAATTAAATTTTCAGTAAAGTTTATTGCTTGTCTGTCAGCTTTGTATTCAGTTACTTCATCTTTAGATATAACCCAAAGATTATTATTGGCTCCTGCCCATTCAATTTCATGATTAATAAGATTAATTTTAGCTAACGAAATATCCATTCCATCTCTCGAAGCACCACTTTTTTTATTCTGACTTAAATCTTCAATAACTTTAGCCCTAAGATTATCTAAAATTTCAGCAGGAGATAAAACGTTGTTTGCTGCATTAATGCTATTTAGAAAACTTATACCGAGCATGCTCATTAAGGCTCCAGGTACTCCATGGCCAGTACAGTCAGCTGCAGCGATGTATAAAAAATTGTCTTTTTCATAAGACCAATAAAAATCACCACTTACAATATCTTTTGGTTTAAAAAGAATAAAATGTGGGGGAATATTTGAAGAAATATGTTCTTCTGATTGAAGTAAAGCTTGTTGGATTCGTTTCGCATATTTTACACTATCAGTAATGTTAATCAATGCTTCTTCAAGTTTTAAACTTTTATCTTCAATCTCTTCTTTTTGTAAAGTAATTCTTCGATTAGCTTTCTTTTTATCATTTAAAGATTTTAAAATGACAATAGAAAGAATAACAAGGGCGGCAAGTCCAATTCCAAAAGAATAAGAGATTAATTTTTGTTCTTTGATTTCAATTTCATGTTCATGGTCTTTTTTTACTTGTGCGAGTTCATTTTTATGTAATTTTTTTTCAAACTCATATTGCATTCCCATTTGTATGGTTTTATGAGTGTTTTCAGTATTTTGTAAAGAATCAACCATTTGATAGTGCTCAATTAATAATCGGTATGATTTTTCAAACTCTTTTAAATCTCGATATTGGTTACTTAAAGTAAGTGATGTACTTTTAATTAATTCAGGAGAGCCTATTGTTTTAGCTAAATTATAAGCTTCATCTATATATGATTGAGCACTTTTTTTATCCTTTTTAAGGCGGTATATTACTCCTATACTATTTAAAGTATTAACTAAACCAGCATTATTATTGATTTCTCTTTGAATTTTTTCTGACATTAAAAGATACTCTAAGGCAGTATCATATTCTTTTTGTTCGCGATAAATTCCTGAGATATTTATCAAACTTTGACCAATACCTGGTTTGTCATTAGTTTTCTTACGTTTCGCTAAACTTTTAAAAAAGTACTCTTTTGCTTCGTAATATTTTTGTTGTGAAAAATATAAAGACCCTAAATTGTTTAATGAAACAGCAATGCTTTTTTCATCACCAATTTCTTCTTTTATTTTTAAGCCTTTTTCGTAATATTCTAACGCTTTTTCAAAATTATTTTGTTCGTGATAAAGCAAGCCAATGTTATTTAAACAAGCACCAATACTTCCTTTGTCATCAAGTTTTTCTAGTAGTTTTAGGCTTTTAATATAATTCTCAATCGCTTTTTCAATAAGCCCTTGTGTCTGGAAAATATAACCAATATCGTTGTAGGCAATAGCTTCTCTGTTTTCCTCTCCTAATTCTTTAAACAAATCAATACTTATCAAGTAGTGTTCGAGGGCATCTTTATAATTCCCTAAATCTGTTAATGAATAGCCAATGTTATTATGAGCTATAGCTAACCCAAGTTTGTAATTTAATTTCTGACTTAGTTTTAAAGCATCTCTAGAGTAAGTTAAAGATAGGTTGAAATCGGAAGCAAAATATTGTTCGCTCATCAATAAAAGAGCATCGACTTTATCTTTTCCTGATGTATTTTGAATTACATTTTTTAAACTGTCAGTTTTACTTCCTATACAAACATTAGAAATTGTTGTAAGTAATAAAGCAAGTAATAATGAGTATGAAGTTAATTTTGACACAGCACTAAAATATAAAAAAATGAGTAAAAGATAGAAAACTCATTAAGTTTTATTTTTACTCTATTATTTTATGAATTACAACATAGGTGCCCATTCTACTTTGAGCATGAGCAAGGTCAGTACTGCAATGATCCCACATTCCATCCCTTATTTCCATATCTAGAGTAATACCTTGGTTGAGGTGCTTTCTTAACTCTTTAGTAGTTACTTCTCCAGCACATATTTTTATAAAATAATCTTGAATGGAACATTGTAAATACAATTCAGTAAAATCACCCATTTTACCGCCTTTATTTACAAAAGTTTTTTCAACTAATACACATGTTGTATATTTAGCGTTTGGGTCTTTTACTCTTGATTGAGTTGTTGTAACTAATTTCTCTTGACAAGAGAGGATAAATATAAATAATATACTTGCTAAAATTTGTTTCAAAATGAATTGTAAATAAACTAAAAATAAGAAAATCTATTTAGGAAACATCAGATATAATAATGAAAATGAATTCACATTATTAAAAACCAAAAAAAGAGATACAAAAGACAATAAATGTAAGAGAAATAATTATTGTTTTTTGTACTATAGATATATCTTTTTTTGATACATAAATTGGTAAATATTTTTAGCTAAAATTTCCATAGTTTTATTATTTAACGACCATTACGTAATTTGAACTTGAGACTTGATTGATTTCTTTTAGTGCAAAATATCTTTCAGCGTTTGTATTTTCTATCTCATCTAACTTTTTGTTGTGGAGAATTCTGTTTATTTTCTTTTTAAAACGATTTGATAAAAGATTATTATTTTGATAATACTCAAGTGCTACTAATAAATTTTTATGACTGTATTTATTTCTAATTAGTAAACCATTTATAAAAAGAGGTGAAGAAATAGCCATCAATGCGAGTCCAATAGGAGGAACTATAATAGCTACTGATGAACTGACAGGTAAAAAAGACATTTGCCCTATTCCAGATAAATTACGTTTGTTAAAAAACAAGTCAATAATAGCTACACTTTTAGAGTCTATTCCATATTCTAAGATATATTCATCATAGGTTAAATGGTTTGAAGTTTCCTTCTTTGCCGAACTAGAATAGTAAAATAACAGAATAAATAAAGCAATTAAAAAATATCTCATAATAGGGTTAAATTATAAAATAAAGTTAATCAGCTAATTGATTCATGACAAGAGCAATAGTACTGAAATTAAAATGTTGTACTACTCATTTTTATATGTGTAGTATTACTTAGAAAGAAAGAAAGAAAGAAACCAATTAGATTAATTAGCGTTTAGTTGTTTTTATTATTGAATACAAATATGAAACAACAAAATTATAATATTACAAAACCAGTTAAGAGATACAACTTTATTTCATTTTAATAACCTTCAAGGTTTGATTTATATGTTGAGAATTTATTTTTAATAGATAAAAGCCTTCTGGTAAATTACTAATTGGTAAAGCAATTTTATTATCTACATTGGTAAATTCATTACGATAAATTAGTCTTCCTTTTATATCTTGAATCTCGATGATTAAGTCGTTATCAATTTTGTTGTTTAGCTCAATATTAATAACATTTTTAGCTGGGTTTGGATAAAGTTTAATTTGATTCGACAAGATTATTCTATTTATACCAACAGGTGTGCTACAATTGCCTGGAATGTTATTATCTATCCATGCAATTCGATTTGTTATCCATGCTTTAAGATAATTTACTTCATCTTGGTAAGAGTTCCCAATGTAATTATTAGGCCAAACATAAATTCCTAAAATGTTCCATTTACTAAAATTCCGTTGTTGAGCTTCATTTAAATAAAAAGCGACAGAGTCAATAGTGTTTAAAATTGAATCTAAGTGTAAAGGACCTAAGCGTTTCTCTTCCCATCGGCATTTTAATTTATTAGCAAAGGTTGTATCTTGTAATAATCGATTCCACCAAAAGGGAGTCATATTATTATCCTGGCATACTCCATTAAAATCTTTTTGCCAACCTGTTGTAAACTCTCCACCACAATAATCGGAATTACCATAAGCAATGTTAAAATCCCATAATGGTCCCATCTTTAATTTGCCTCCTTTACTGTCTTTATCTTTATATAAAAAGGAGCTTATTCGATATCCATCAACATTTTTACCTAATTCATTAAATATAAAAAAGTCAATAAATGATTTATCTTTAATAAATGGTGTGTATCCAATTACAGGGTCTTCAAAGTTTGGTCCATTTAAGGCATTCTCAAAATCAGTAATATAGTTTTCGATATAATTAGCTTGAGCAGGTAAAATATCATCTTCTTTAGGATAATGGTATAAGAAATTTATTTGTTTAGTTGGTCCTAATGGAGGAGTGTAGGGAGACGTCCAGCCGATGTTGCTACCACCTGTTGTTTTATCAATTTTAATGATATAGCCTCCTGTTAAGCTATCCGCAGCTAAATCATCATCATCTAGTTTAGCAATATCGACCCTGTTATTATCTCTTTTTATTTTTTCGGTTAAAACATAAATACCAAGATACTCATCGTTGATTACTACTTCACAAAATTGAGTTCTCGGAGCATACTCCATCATTTCTCTTCCAAGTTTATAGGTAAGTACATTCCTCATTAAACTTTTATCGGAGTAGGGAGCATACAAGACCCAGTCGTTTTCTTGAGGCATATCAATTAAGCTCACATTGTTATTATTTCCTAATACATCTTGCGTTTCTAAGCTGTATGATTTTTTTGGGAACATTTGAGATGAGGAGCCTCTTTTTTCAATACTAATTTTATTGTTGTAATTATTAGGGAAATCGTTATAATGATTAATGGTATTAAATCCATTGTAAATAATTTTCATGTCAGCAACAATTCTAGTGTCATCAAGAATCGTTTGTCCATTGGTATTAATAATAACAAGGGCTAAGTTTGAAGAATCAATAGGTAAACAGTTTATGGTTTTACTTTCTGAATATGTATATTCTCCTCCAGTTTTTATTAAATTACCATCATAAAAAAGTTCATAATATCCATTGCCCTGAGAGCAACAAATTCCATCTCCATAACTATCGTTAATTGTAAATCGATAACAAATAGTTGAGTCTAGGCATACAGAACTTCCAGAAGAGCCTCCTGAAGCTACTATTACTGAAGTGGATAAATTTGCAACTTCCCAACTTGTTTCTGCAGGCCAGTTATCGGAAACGATGTTTATAATTAACTCTTTTTCATTAGTATTACATTGAGCATGTATATGTTTTAAACTAAAACTAAAACATAACAGAAGAGATAAATATTTAATCATAATTGAGATAAATAACAGAATACATTGCAATATAACAATAAAACATATAAATATAAAATACTGATAATTAGTATTTTACATAAAAAAATGGATATTCTCAGAAATGTTGAAAATTGACTCAGTAGTTCTTGAATTTAACCCGTTAATTCTATTTATTTTTTTTTTAAAATTATTGTTCTCTAACAATAATATATTTAAATTATGTGTTGTGAAGCGAAATAACACAATAGATATAAGTAAGATTATATTTTTTATAGGGTTAAAATTAAGGTTTTTTGAGATTGCGGATAAACTCCGCTATACTACATTTTCCGCAATGACGTTTGGCGGTGATTCATCATTCTGGGTCAAGCTCAGAATAACGAAAAAACCAACCTCTAGCATCAAACTTCCAACTTCTTAAACCCTATCCTTACTATTCCTAAAATAAGCAACAACACCAACCAATAAAACAACTGCCAAGGTAACTGGCACAAAAGTAGGTATTGGAACTGGGTCACCTTTAGCATAAGAATGCAACCCTGCCAAGTAATAATTAACTCCAAAATAAGTCATAATTACAGTACTAAAACCTAATACAGCAACTAAGTTAAATAAGAATTTTCCATTTGCTTTTGGTATAAAACGTAAGTGTAAAATCATTGCATAAATTAATACAATAACCAACGCCCATGTCTCTTTTGGGTCCCATCCCCAATAACGGCCCCAACTTTCGTTTGCCCAAACACCACCTAAAAATGTACCCACAGCAGCCATAAACAAACCAACTGTTAAGGTCATTTCTACAATAATGGTTAATTCTTTAATGGTTGAGTTAATTCGTAATCTATTTTTAGCGGTTTTTACTATCATTAAAATAAGGTTCATAAAGCCTAATAAACAACCTAAGCCTAAGAAACCATAACTACCTGTAATTACTGCAACATGTATCATTAACCAATACGATTTTAACACAGGAACTAATGGTGTTATTTCTGGGTCGAGCCAGTTTAGGTGTGCAACCATTAGAATTAATGCCGTTAAGATTGAGGTTGCTGCCAAGGTCATTTTTGATGTTCTTGAAAATAAGAAACCAGCAAAAACAGTTGCCCAACCAATATAAATCATCGATTCGTAACCATTACTCCATGGTGCATGACCAGAAATATACCAACGGGCGGCTAAGCCGATTGTGTGCAATCCAAACAAAATAAATAGACCTCCTGTTAAAAACTTAACTACTGTTTTTTTCCACTTTTTAGCACTAAAAATATCCATAAACAAAAACACCAACATCAACAAACCAACAAAGGTGTAATACATAAACAAACGTTTAAATATGTTTACTTGGTTATAGGTAATTTCCATGTCAATTTTAGATTGCTCTGGGATTACCTCAGCACCAAACTTATATTGGTAATCGGCTATTAAAGTTAAAATACTATCAGAAGTTGCCCAATTATTTGTTTTAAACGATTCTGAAACCACAGATAAATAGTAAGGCAACATCGACTTCACAAATACCGAATCGTGAGATTTAAATTGTTTATAATCTTTACTCGTAAACCATGTATTATTTTCATCCTCAACTTTAGGGAATATTTTAAATAACGACCCATCAAAAATCATAAAACAAACATTTGCTCGCTCATCAACAGCAATTACTTCTTTGTCATATTTTGTTCGTTCTGATGGCTTTTTACGATTTGCAACTGCAGCATCTTCTTGAATAATATACTGGAAATTTTTATCAAAAAAGTTTAAAAATGGTGCATAATGGTCTTTTGCTCCCAACTTTTCTTCCAATTCAGGGTGATTTACCTTAATCATTGGTAATTGTTGCCAATAAGGAGGATTATACATCATGCTCAACAATACCTGTGAAGGTGTCATATCATTAAACATTTCTTTACGTGTTATTTTACGCAACATTTCAGAAGCCATTGTCTGCACTGGCTTAATTCTACCATCTGCATCTTGTACCAATAACCTTCCAAATTTATCAGCATGTTCTTTATTTACCTTTACAAAATCTTGCGTTTCTGCTTTGTGGTTATGCGTTTCTTGAGCTTGTAATCCAACAATTGAAAACAATACTAACAACACAGTCATTGTTTCTCTTTTCAATCGGATTTCTTTTACCTTATTACGTAAAATATTAAACCTCGATTTTTTAGTAATTAAGGTAATTATCATACCCAAAGTCAATAAAAAGTAGCCAATGTAAGTCACTAATGTACCCCAGAAATCATGATTTACAGAAAGCACAGTACCTAATTCATCTTGATCGTAAGAAGATTGGAAAAAACGGTAACCATCATAATCCAATACATTATTCATAAATATTTTTTGAGAAAACTCTACTCCTCCATTTCTGTTGTCGTTTAAGGTTACTTCACTTTCATAAGAAGATGGACTCATTGACCCAGGATATTTATCTAAAATAAAGTCATTCAAAGTAATTTCAAACGGAACTGTAGTTTGTTTTGCACCATAGGTTAACGAAAAATTTAACCCTTCCAGTTGGAATATTGTTGGATTAGATAAATATCCTTTCCCACCAAATAAAATAACTTCTTTGCTTTTTCCATTACAAGTTACATCAACCAATAAAGCATCTTCTCCGTTTAAATTGTTTTTACCTGCACTTACTTGTTTTATCACGCTTTCCTTATGCACCTCTTTATACACCATTTGTACTTCCCCAATACTGTATAATCTTCTATTTTTAAATTCATGGATGGTATCTTTTTGTAAAACGGCTGTACTTTGGTCATCCATACTTAAATACTGAACATCGTAAGGCGAAACCATAATCAATCCCGTATCTGTAGTCATAATTTTTACTGCCTCAGCAACCGTATTATTATCAAAAGCTACAGGAAAATTGCCAAAAAATTTGGTTTGCCCTTGCTCTATATATCGAGAAACACGACCTCTTTGTCCAACGGTTACAATCTCAATAATGCTTTTACCGTTTTCATCTGGAGCTACTGTATCAATTGAATTAGGAATGAAATCTTTATAACTAACCTCTACTTCACTTCCTACAAAATCGAAATCGAAATTGAATGGGGCATTGTACAATGGGTTTAAAAACAATTTCTTTTCGTAAGATGTTTGAATGTCTTCATTATCAACTTTAAACTGCAAATAAGTATCGCTTGAAATAATAGTATTGCTCGTTTCTCCTTCTCTAATGTGCATTAATCCTTCGTAACTAACATATCGTGTAATGCCTGCTCCTATTATAATAATGATTAAAGCAACATGAAAAGTTAAAGTGGCAAGTTTCTCCAAACGGAACATTTTGTATTTAAAAATGTTTCCAATCAAATTAATAGTTAACAATAACATAACTAACTCTAACCATCTGGTATTAAACACAATAGATTTAGAAGCTGGTATTCCAAAATCATTTTCGATAAAAGTAGCTACTCCAATTGCAACTCCAAAAACAAACAATAAAACAGCTGTTAAACGAGTAGAAAATAGAATATCTTTAATGGTTTTAAACATGAATTATTGTTTTGAAAATTGACCGCAAAAATAACTAATTTTACACAGACCTTAGGTTAAAAAAGGAATAAATGAAAGACATCAAATCCATAACATTTATTGGTTCAGGAAATGTGGCAACGCATTTGGCTAAATCGTTATTTAACGAAGGCATTGAAATTGAGCAAGTTTATAGTCAAAATATAGATAATGCTTTATTACTTGCTGATGAAGTTCAATCAATTGCAATTGACAATTTGATAAACATTAATTCGAACGCTGATTTATATATTGTAGCCATTAAAGATGATGCCATAGCCAACGTTTTACACCAAATTATTGATAAAAATATTTTTATCACACACACTTCTGGTGGCATACCAATAACAGTTTTTGAAAAAAATGGATTTAATAATTATGGTATTTTCTATCCTTTACAAACCTTTAGTAAACTAAAAGAAATTAACTTGCTAGAAGTACCTTTTTGTATTGAAGCAAACGAAAGTCAGGCAGCTCTTGTTCAATTAGCAAATCAGCTTTCTAATTCAGTTCATTTAGTAAATTCCGAACAGCGAAAGAAACTACATTTGGCAGCTGTTTTTGCTTGTAATTTTACTAATTACATGTACGCTATTGCTGAGGATTTGTGTATTAAAAACAATGTAAATTTTAACATCTTAAAACCACTCATTAGAGAAACAGCAGATAAAATCACATTCAATCATGCTAAAGATGTTCAGACAGGACCTGCAATTAGAGGTGATGAAAAAATTATAGAAGATCACATCAGTCAATTAGACGATTTAATAAATTATCAAGAAATTTACCGATTAATCACTCAAAGTATAGTTCAATCTTCAGTTAACGGTTCACAAGCAAAGAACAATAAACATTGAACTTTAAACCAACATTATGAGCAATTTTAAAGAATTACTTCCAAAAATAAACACTTTTATATTTGACATTGATGGTGTTTTAACCAATGGAATGGTTATAATGATGCCTGATGGCGATCAACTCCGTCAAATGAATATTAAAGATGGTTATGCTATACAATATGCTGTTAAAAAAGGATATAACATTGCCATTATATCAGGAGGGAGTTCAGAAACTGTTCGAAAACGTTTAAATGGTTTAGGAATTACCGATGTGTTTTTAAAAGCAAGTAATAAAGTTGAAATTTTTGACAATTATTTAAAAGACAAAAACATCGCAACTGAAAACATTCTATACATGGGTGATGACATTCCTGATTATCCTGTAATGAAAAAAAGTGGCGTGGCAACTTGCCCTAAAAATGCAGCTATAGAGATTAAAAACATTAGTCATTATATTTCTGATAGAAATGGTGGCGAAGGTTGCGTTAGAGATATTATAGAACAAGTGTTGCGTTGTCAAGGCAACTGGTTTGATAACGATGCTCATACTTGGTAAATGGCAGAATTAATGTGAAAATGATTGAATGATTGAATGGAAAAATAAACCTAAAACTAGGAACTAAATTTATGTCAGCTCAACCCAACAACCCTCTACACGGAGTAACATTAAAAGTTATTTTGACCACCTTAGTAGATTATTATGGTTGGGAGAAGCTAGGTAAACATGTTAAAATAAACTGTTTTATAAGCAACCCTAGTATGAATTCTAGTTTAAAATTTTTACGCCAAACCGATTGGGCACGTAAAAAAGTAGAAGACTTGTACCTAGAAATTATGGAACGTAAAATGTAAATGTCAAAATTATCACCTGAGAATAAATTTATTGATTTTTCCGATTACGGTCGTTTTTTAGCCAAACCATTCGCAAAATTACTACTCAACACTCCAATTACACCAGTACATGTTACGCTATTATTCTTTGTTGTTGGTTTAGCAGCTATTTACAGTATTATCAACCAATGTTATGTAGCCGCACTTTTCCTTTTAGTTTTAAAATCAATAATTGATGCTTCTGATGGAGAGCTAGCCCGACTAAGACAAAAACCATCTTACATTGGTCGGTTTTTAGATTC
>CAXBPN010000052.1:0-13017 GCA_963977515.1 uncultured Flavobacteriales bacterium | reverse complement strand
AGATAAAGATTCTTATGTGGATGACCACGCTACTTTTTACGATGAAATTCTTGAACCTGTAGAAGTTTTACAAAACTAAAAAATGAACAACACTATTATTCGAACTTATTCTAAACGGAAAGCATTAATGCTTTCCGTTATCTTTTTTACCGTGTTATTTTCTTGTAAGAAAGATGGAGATCTATATCCAAAATTTAATGCTGAAAATATAGCCGTTAGTTTTACTGATACTTTTTCTATCTACACAAAGGTAATTAGAGATGATTCTTTGAATGCCTTTAACGTTAGCTCTAACCTTTTAGGTATTTATAATGACTCTATCTTTGGATTAAGTAGTGCTTCTTTTTATTCAGAAATTACCCTTTCTGGTGCTAACGTAAATTTTGGTGCTAATGCAATTATTGACTCTATTATTCTTTCATTAAAATATAAAAGTCCTTCCGATTTTTATGGAGAATTATTTACTCCTATGGACATTAATGTATATCAATTAACTCAAGAAATTTCAGGCACTGAATACAATTCAGCTCAAGATCTTAATTACGATCCAACTCCTATAGGAAATTATAATGACACGTTATATGTTACCTCTAATGTTGAAGTTATTAATAATCAAGACACAATAACATATGACCCACACATGAGAATTCGATTAGATGATGCTGTTGGGCAAAACTTACTAGATGCTGGAGATGATGGGCAAACTATTGTAAATAATGATGCTCTTAAAACAATTTTTAAAGGCCTTTATATTGCACCCTCAACAACAGTAACAACCTCAACTTTGCAAAAAGGGAAAGGTGCGATTGTCTATTTTGATGTGAATTCTTCTTTATCAACAGTAACGCTATACTATCATAATGACACTGATACTACTTCTTATAGTTTTATTATGAACTCCGAAAGTAAAAAATACAATCGATTTGACCATAACTATTTAGGGACTGACATTGAAAAACAACTTAATTTATTGAATTATGATACAACTATAACTTATGTTCAGGCAATGGGAGGAGTAAAAACAAAAATTGAAATTCCTCATCTTAAAGAACTCGCAGCGATAGAAAACGTAATTATTAATAAAACTGAAATTATTTTCCCATTAAAAGACAATTCAAACGCCACTTTACAAGCAATTCAAACATTAGCTTTAACAGGAATTAGTGCTTCTGGCGATCCTGTTTTCCTTATAGATAACTTTGAAGGAGATGATTATTTTGGAGGAACAATTGACCTTGTTAATAATACTTATAGCTTTAACATTGCCAGACATGTACAGCAATTAATAAGTAGCCAAGAAGAAGATTATGGCTTATACTTAATTGCAAAAGGTTCTGCTGTTTCGGCTAATCGTTCCGTATTAAACTCAGCAAAACACCCAACATCAAAAATTAAACTAAATATTACTTATTCTAAACCTTAAACTATGTGTGGAATTGTTGCATACATTGGAGATAAGCAAGCTTATCCTATTTTAATAAAAGGACTTCAACGTCTAGAATATAGGGGTTATGATAGTTCTGGTGTGGCATTGTTAACCAACAAGGAAATAAATCTTTATAAAAAACAAGGAAAAGTTATAGAGCTAGAGAATTTTGCCAACGGAAAAGATATAAGTGGGTGTTTAGGTATTGGCCACACTAGGTGGGCCACCCATGGAGCTCCTAACGATAAAAATGCACACCCGCATTATTCTGGGTCAAATAAGCTAGCCATTATTCATAACGGAATTATTGAAAATTATGCTTCTTTAAAAGCAGAAATGATTACTCGTGGTCATGTTTTTGAAAGCGATACAGATACTGAGGTTTTAATACACCTAATAGAAGATATTCAAGAAAAAACAAACGTAAAGCTGGAGGAGGCGGTAAGGATTGCATTAAACGAAGTAATTGGTGCTTATGCAATTGTCATCATATCGAAAGAAAATCCAGACTTATTAATTGCTGCTAAAAAAAGTAGTCCTCTAGTTATTGGTATAGGAGAAAAAGATGAATTCTTTATAGCCTCTGATGCAACCCCAATTGTAGAATATACTAGAAATGTAGTGTATCTTAATGACGAAGAAATCGCCATTATGCAAAAAGGGGAAGAATTACGTATTTTAAATATAAAAAATCAATCCAAAACACCATACATTCAAGAACTTGAAATGCATTTAGAAGCCATCGAAAAAGGCGGTTATGCTCATTTCATGCTAAAAGAAATTTATGAACAACCTCAATCTATTCGGAATAGTATGAGAGGTAGAATAGATTTAAATAAAGGAATTGTTGCCCTTGGAGGTATTAGAGAATACGAACAAAAAATTATAAACGCTCAACGAATCATTATTGTTGCTTGTGGTACTTCTTGGCATGCAGGTTTAGTTGGCGAATATTTATTTGAAGATTTAGCAAGGATACCTGTCGAAGTTGAATATGCGTCTGAATTTAGATACAGAAATCCTATTATCAATGAAAATGATGTAGTTATTGCTATTTCACAATCAGGAGAAACTGCCGATACTTTAGCTGCTATTAAATTAGCGAAAGAAAAAGGTGCTACTATAATAGGTATTTGTAATGTTGTTGGCTCTACCATTTCTAGAGAAACTCATGCGGGATCTTATACTCATGCAGGTCCTGAAATTGGAGTTGCATCTACAAAAGCATTTACAGCTCAAGTAACAGTTTTATCATTAATGGCATTATCAATTGCTCACAAAAAAGGTACTTTATCAGAATCTCGATTTAGAGAACTTTTAGTTGAATTAGACAACATACCAAACAAAGTTGCTCAAATGTTAGAATCTGATAAAATCATAAAATATATTTCTGACATTTATAAAGATGCTCGTAACTTCTTGTACTTAGGTAGAGGGTATAACTTCCCTGTTGCTCTTGAAGGAGCCCTTAAATTAAAGGAAATCTCATACATCCATGCTGAAGGTTATCCTGCGGCAGAAATGAAGCACGGACCAATTGCATTAATTGATGAAGAAATGCCTGTTGTTGTTATTGCAACAAAACATGGTAATTATGAAAAGGTTGTAAGTAATATTGAAGAAGTAAAAGCTCGTAGTGGTAAAATTATTGCCATTGTTACGGAAGGAGATACTGAAGTTAAGGCAATTGCAGATCATGTAATTGAAATTCCAGAAACAGAAGATGCGTTGAGTCCATTATTAACTTCTATTCCTTTACAGTTATTATCTTATCATATTGCGGTAATGAGAGGTTGTAATGTTGATCAGCCAAGAAATTTAGCAAAATCGGTAACCGTAGAATAATTACTTACTCCACATCATAATTTTAGGGTTTTCTTCAAAAGAAGAAATATCCTTTTTAAAAATTAGGTGAGCTAAATCAATTAAAGGTAATATCCCAAACCCACCTAAGGTAAGTGCATACACTATTGGTGCTCCTGGTCTTGTTCGTAAATACACACGATGACCTCCCAAAGGACCTGTTAGAATCGTGAAAATAATTGCTTTTACTCTTACGTATTTACGTTCTGTTTTTTTATTAAAACGTGTTGAATCATCGGCAACAATAATTTCATTACTCTCCATAAAAACAGAATCTTGAAAATTTAATGATAGCTCTTCTGCTTTTGTAAAAAAAGTACTCATCATAAACAAAAACCCAAAAACTATCTTTAATTTCATTTAACTGATAATAAAGGAATTATTTTAGAAACAACCTCACTCACCGTTTCTTCAACAGTTTTATTTTCTGTTTTTAAATCTAAAAATGGATTTGTTGGTGCTTCAAAAGGAGCGTCTAGCCCCGTGAAATTTTTAATTTCGCCAGCTCTTGCTTTTTTATACAAGCCTTTTACATCTCGTTGCTCACAAACCTCAAAAGGCGTATTTACAAAAACCTCTAAAAAATTTTCTTCGCCAATAATTTGTTTTGCATTCTCTCTAATTTTAATTGTAGGACTCACAAAGCAGTTTATTGTAACCACTCCTGCATTTAAAAACAATTTGGACACCTCAGCTATTCTTCTAATGTTTTCTACTCTATCTTCTTCGCTAAAGCCCAAATTATTATTAATTCCTGTTCTTACATTATCTCCATCTAAAATTTGAGTTAAAATGCCTTTTTTATTTAGCACTCTTTCTAACCCTATCGCAATTGTTGTTTTACCCGAACCCGACAATCCGGTAAACCAAATTACAATCGATTTTTGTTGAAGTAATGCTTCTTTATCTTTTCTTTGTAATATCCTATCGAAAACAGGATGTATATTATTTGTATTATTTGTATTATTTTGCATAACAACAACAAATTTAGTAATTAAAACAACGGCGTTAAATGATTCCTTTTGCAAACATAAAAGATATTCCTAGTTTAAGCTCAAACTTTACGTTTGATAAGGCTATTAACGAAACTATTGAGCAAATTTTAGCAACAGCTAACCCCATTACCAACCAAAAAGAACTGCAAAGTCTTATTTTTAACCTCATCGATTTAACTTCATTAGAAGGTGCTGATACAACAGCTAAAATTGAAGGAATGTGCAACAAAGTATTAGCATTAGAGAAATACAATACCATTCCAAATGTGGCGGCAATTTGCGTTTATCCAACTTTTGCAAAATTGGTAAGTACAAAACTAAAAGACACCAAAATAAATACAGCTTGCGTTGCCGGATCTTTTCCTTCAGGGCAATCGAGCTTAGCTATTAAATTACAAGAAATTGAATGGGCAATTAATGAAGGAGCTACCGAAATTGACACGGTTATTTCTAGAGGAAAACTCTTAGAAGGAAATTATCAAGAAGTTTTTGAAGAAATTGTAGCCATTAAAAAATGTTGTGGTAAAATTCATTTAAAAGTAATTATTGAAAGTGGCGAATTACAAAACGCTAAAAATATTCGAATTGCGAGTGACTTAGCAATGTATGCAGGAGCTGACTTTATAAAAACCTCCACAGGCAAAATTAGCGAAGGAGCAACCTATCAATCGGTTTACATTATGTTAAGTGCTATAAAAGATTTTTATACAATAACTGGTAAAAAAATAGGAATGAAACCAGCAGGAGGAATTGCTGATGTTGAAACTGCTCATAACTACTTAAAAATAATCAATCATACCGTAGGAAAAGATTGGTTTAACAACCATTTATTCCGTTTTGGAGCTAGCCGATTAGCCAACAACGTTTTAAACGAGTTATCCGTTATAGTTAATGAACCTCAATTAAAAAATCATTTTTAATTAATGTCAGAAGACTTTTTAATAAAAAGGCACTTAGCCAAAACCATGACATGGCGTATTGTGGGTACCATAGATACCATGATTATTGGTTGGTTAGTTTCTGGTGACCCTTTGGTTGGGCTTTCTATTGGAGGTACAGAAGTTATTACTAAAATGATTTTGTATTTTTTACACGAACGTGCTTGGTTTAAATATGGATATTCTAAAAAAGCACATGGAGCTAAAATGTCACGAAAAAGACACTTACTAAAAACTTTTTCGTGGAGATTTATCGGTACTATCGATACCATGCTTTTAGCTTGGTTAATTTCAGGGAATCCTATGATTGGGTTAAAAGTTGGAGGAATAGAGGTAATTACTAAAATGGTGCTTTATTATTTACACGAACGGGTTTGGTATAAATATGATTTTGGAATCGAAAAAGAAAAAAATAATGACTAGAGATGAACTATTATTAAATGCAATAAACGCTGCATTAGCAGGTGGAAAAGAAATATTAGAAGTTTATAATTCTGTCCCGACAACTGTCGGGATTGCAGTTGAGTACAAAGACGATAAATCACCATTAACTGAAGCCGATAAAAGAGCTCATTTAAAAATAGTAGAATTATTAAAATGTACCTCTATTCCTGTTTTAAGTGAAGAGGGTAAAAATATTCCTTATGAAGATCGTAAAAATTGGAGTCAATTTTGGATGGTTGACCCTTTAGATGGAACTAAAGAGTTTGTAAAACGTAATGGTGAATTTACCGTAAATATTGCTTTAATCGAAAATCAAAAATCAACCATGGGAGTTATTTTTGTGCCTGTAACCGGCGAGCTTTATTTTGCTGATGAAGTTGCTTATAAAGTGGGAAGTCAGATGAAGGAAGTTGGAAGTTTAGATAACTTAATTGAAAAAGCCAACAAATTACCATTACCTCAAACCAGAACAAATTATGTGGTAGTTGGAAGTCGTTCGCACATGAGTGAAGAGACTGAAACATTTATTGCAGAGCAAAAAGCAAAACATCGTGAAGTTGATATCTTATCAAAAGGTAGTTCTTTAAAACTATGTATGGTTGCTGAAGGTGCTGCTGATAGTTATCCACGTTTTGCTCCAACTATGGAGTGGGACACTGCCGCAGGACAAGCAATTGCAATAAGCTCTGGAGCAGATGTAATTAACTGGGAAACTCAACAAACCATGCTTTATAATAAAGAAAACTTGTTGAATAGTTGGTTTTTAGTGAAGCGATAATATTTATTAAATTTGAGTTAAATATATAGTGCGAATAAAGAACACTAGTGTTCTTTATTCGGATGTTGGGCTTAATTCAATTATAAATTCAATGCTTAAATTTTTATTTTTTCTAAGCTTACTACCAGTTTTATTTTTTCTATTACCCTTTATACTTTTCGTCCTCCTTATTGACTTAAATCAAATCGCAAAACCAATTGGAATAATTCAAACCATAATTGTAATTCCCGCAATTATTCTATGGGGTTATTGTATCTATTTCTATTATAAATTTGACAGATATAGCTCTACTGGAATAAAACTTTTTTTCCTGAATGGACTATATGCTCCATATTATTTTTATAATGTTATATGGAAGCAAAAAAGAATATTAATAAATGAAATCAAACACGAACCTGTGCTTGGCAACAAAATTCATTTAGAAAACGATTTAGAAGATATAAACTAAGTCCAATAATTATAATCTTTTTACGAGACAAAAGACACCACATATTTTTTACTTGGTGTCTTTTTTGTATTTTTGGTGCATATAGAAATAATATGCGACAATATGCACCCTATTAAAAAATTAGAAAAACTACCTCCAAAACGAGAAGAAATAGAAACTCTTCTTATTTTACGCCAATTAAGTAAATCATCAACTGCATTAGGAGAATTAAAAGGAATTGCAAAAACAATCCCTAATCAAGCAATGCTTGTAAATGCAGTAGTACTTCAGGAAGCCAAAGACAGTTCAGAAATTGAAAATATAATTACAACACAAGATGAACTATACAAAGCTCTCTCGACCTCTAAAAACCAGCCATTACAAATTAAGGAAGTAATTAACTACAGAAAAGCAATCTTTCTAGGAGCAGACATAATTAACAATCAAGGGTTTTTAAGACAAAAAGACATTATTGAATTACAAAAGACCATTATTGAAAATAATGCTGGAATTCGAAATATGGCAGGAACTGTTTTAAAAAATGATAAAACAGGGGAAGTCGTTTATACACCTCCACAAGAAAAAGACGAAATATTAGATTTACTTTCAAACTTTCTTGACCATTTTAATATTACAGATACAGACATACCCCCTCTAATCAATCTAGCCATTTTACATTATCAATTTGAAAGCATTCATCCATTTTATGATGGAAACGGAAGAACTGGAAGAATATTAAATATTCTTTACTTAATCATAAACGGACTATTAGATATTCCTATCCTTTACCTAAGTTCATACATTAATGATAATAAATCTGAATATTACAAACTATTAAACAAAGTCAATAAAAATAATGAATGGGAAAACTGGGTTATATATATGCTTAAAGCAGTAGAGGTAACTTCTAATAAAACAGTTGAAAAAATTAATTCAATTAAGAATTTACTTGAAAAAACCATTCTTGTCGCTCAAGAAAAAGCAACTAAAGTTTATCGCAAAGAATTAATTGAGTTACTATTTGAACATCCTTATTCCAAAATAGAATATGTAGTCGAACGACTTGGCGTTGAACGAAAAGCAGCATCGAGATACTTAAAGCAATTAGAAGAGATTGGAATATTAGAATCTCAAAAAATAGGACGAGAAACTATATACATAAACACAGAATTGATAGAAATATTAAAAAGAAACTAAGCCCAACAATGGCTAAAAAAATATAGGGGTTTCGGTGTTAAATTAAAAGATTTAGCTTCAATTGAAAACCGCCAAACCAAAATTTTGATAATGAATTAAGAACTAAAGAAAAATCAGTAAGGTTAGAAACTAATTTAGTGTAAACTCTAATATATAACTTGTGTAAACTATCTATATTAACGAACATCTGTATAATATGAAAAAAATATTTTTTACCCTAATTATTATTGTTTCTGCATTTAACGGATTTGGACAAACAGACCCTCTTGAAAAAATTTTTGATGACCCAGAATTCATGCCAATACTCAATCTTCTATTTACTGGTAAACTAGACTCATGTGAAACTCTGCTTAATAAGTTTAATGATACTCACCCCAAATATGAAAGTGTTGTATATCTTAAATCGCAATGCCATTGGGAGCAGAGAAATTATAAAGAATTAAAAAAAGATTTAGAATATATCTTGCCAAACATAGATTCTAATAATTCCGAATATTCTAATCTCATGAACTTATACGGACTATCTCAAAGAAATACAAATGAGAAAGATGAAGCTATCAATACATTTAAAAAAGCTTATAAAATAACTCATGACCAAATTCATTTAATCAACTTAATTGCAATCTACAATGATTTAAAAAAATATAAAGAATCAATACTCTTTGAATCTGAACTGAGTCAAGACACTATAGGAAATCTTCACTTTTTGATAGGTGAAGCTTTTTTTATTTATCAAAGTTTAATAAAGCTGAACAATACTTAATTAAGTATCAAGGCAAATATAGTAACACACAAAAATTTCAAAGTTATTTATACATTGGAAAAATCAAAAAGACAAATAAAGACTTAGTTGCAGCTTGTGAAAATTTTCAACATTCAAACACATATTTTTCTAGAGTATCAGCAGAAACGATAAATTCGTACGATAAATATGCAACACTTGGCAAAGACTTGAAATCTGAATTAAAAAAATGTAAATAAAAACACATAACATCATCTATATTTTATAGGGCAGTTGGTAGTAAATTGAAACTAAAAAGCAATTAATAAACTCCGCCAAAACTTTTGACGTTTTATCGGTAGAAAAGTTAAAATCCTAACCTTTAACTTTTGTAAACCATGTCCCTTAACGAACACAAGCTCAAAAATCCAAGTACGCCTTCAATCTCACTTTAAATTTATTGGTGTTTTACCAGTATAAAAAGAACTATCGTTAATTCTTTATCTTCAATATCAAATTAGGGTCTGGACAATTTGCTAAATCTTCTACTTGTTTAGCGTTCGAAGTTACTCCAGGAAAATCACCTTCCATCCCCTTTAAATCTTTAATAATTTGAAAATGCAAATGTGGTGGGTAATCACCATTTAAAGGGAAATTGCCAACTGCAGCAAACATTTCTCCTTTATCTATCGTTTCGCCAATTATAACATCTTCTATAGAGTCTTTTGTTAAGTGACCGTAAAGCGTATAGAATTTTTGTCCTTTTAAATTGTGTTCTAAAATAATTGTTGGTCCATAATTACCAACTCCTAAGTTATTGTTAAAACTATGTACTTTCCCTTTTAAGGGAGCTAAAACAGCCGTATAAGCTTTAGTCCATAAATCTACCCCTAGATGAATATCTCGTTCTTCTAACTCGCTAGAATTAAAGTTTTCGCTTCGCTTATAAATATCGCGTGCTTCATTATAGCCTCCTATTGCAATTTTAGCATTATTATCTTTCAGGAATAAACTAATGTATTCCGAAAATTCCGAAGCATTTGCCACATCAACCTTTTCTAATTCACTGTTGGATTTAGAAATATCTATCCAAACATAATCGTTAGATTCAGATTCGATTACAGGGCTAAATTTTGATTTGTTAAGTACCGTCTCAAGCATTAATCATTAAGTTTTAGAACAGCTAAAAAGGCCTTTGGTGGTACTTCAACACTTCCTATTTGTTTCATTTTTTTCTTTCCTTCTTTTTGCTTTTCTAATAACTTACGTTTACGAGAAATATCTCCACCATAACATTTTGCTGTTACATCTTTACGTAAAGCTGATAATGATTCTCTTGAAATAATTTTAGCTCCAATTGCAGCTTGAATTGCAATATTAAACTGTTGACGAGGAATTAATTCCCGCAATTTTTTACAGATTTTTTTACCTAATTCATAAGCATTGTCCTTATGAACTAATGCAGATAAAGCATCAACAGGATCACCATTCAACATAATGTCCATTTTTACCAATTTAGATTCTCTAAATCCAATTGGATGATAATCAAAAGAAGCATACCCTCTTGATATCGATTTTAATCTATCATAAAAATCAAAAACAATCTCTGCTAATGGGACATTAAAACTTAATTCAACTCTATCTGTGGTTAAGTAAACTTGGTTAGTTAATTCCCCTCTTTTTTCAATACACAGCGACATGATTTGACCAACATAATCTGATTTGGTAATAATTGTTGCCTTAATGTATGGTTCTTCTACTCTGTCTAATCTACTTGGGTCTGGAAAATCTGTAGGGTTATTTACAACAAAAGGTTTTTGTTTATCACTCGTTAAATAAGCTTGATACGACACGTTAGGAACTGTTGTAATTACAGTCATATCAAATTCACGTTCCAAACGCTCTTGAATAATTTCCATGTGCAACATTCCTAAGAATCCACAACGGAATCCAAAACCAAGTGCTGCTGAAGATTCAGGTTCAAAAGTTAAAGAAGCATCATTCAATTGCAATTTTTCCATTGCATCTCTCAATTCTTCATACTCATCTGTTTCAATTGGATAAATTCCTGCAAAAACCATTGGTTTTACATCTTCAAACCCTTGAATAGCTAGAGCAGGATTTGCAACTGTTGTAATTGTATCGCCTACTTTTACCTCTTTAGCTACTTTTATTCCTGATATAATATACCCAACATCCCCAGTTTTAATAACTTGTTTAGGGGTTTGTTTCAATTTTAAAGTACCTATTTCATCCGCATGGTATTCTTTTCCTGTAGCAATAAACTTTACTTTTTCTCCTTTTCTAATTTGCCCATTTTTTACTTTAAAATAAGCGTTAATTCCTCTATAAGAATCAAAAACTGAATCAAAAATTAATGCTTGAAATGGTGCGTCTGGATCTCCTTCTGGTGGTGGAACTTTAGCAATAACTGCTCTCAAAATTTCTTCAACGCCTAATCCTGTTTTCCCACTAGCAGAAATAATATCTTCTCTATCACAACCTATTAAATCCACTATTTGGTCTTTAACCTCTTCTGGCATGGCACTATCAAGATCCATTTTATTTAAAACTGGTATAATTTCTAAATCATTTTCGATAGCTAAATATAAATTAGAAATAGTTTGAGCTTGAATTCCTTGAGTGGCATCTACAATTAATAAAGCTCCCTCACAAGAAGCAATAGAACGAGATACTTCATAAGAAAAATCAACATGACCAGGAGTATCAATTAAGTTTAAAATATACTCTTGTCCATCAATGGTATATTCCATTTGTATGGCGTGACTCTTAATCGTAATGCCTCTTTCTCGCTCCAAGTCCATGTCATCGAGCGTTTGCTCTTGCATTTCTCTTTCTGTAATTGCTCCTGTTGTTTGCAATAATCTATCTGCCAAAGTACTTTTACCGTGGTCTATATGTGCTATAATACAAAAGTTACGTATGTGTTCCATCTTCAGATTTTAGAATCTACAAAATTACGTTATTTCACGGACTAGTTAACACTATTTAATTGCTTTATTCATGAGAAGAAATGATTTTACGTAAAATTTTATTTTGTTTGTGAATACTCATTAGTACATTTGCCGAATTAAATTTTATTGAGTTTGTAATTAATCACATAGATGAAAGTAATTGAACATTTAAATCAAGCTAAAAAACCGCTTATTTCTTTTGAAATACTTCCCCCTTTAAAAGGTAAAAGTATTCAATCCATTTACGACAGCATTGACCCTTTAATAGAGTTTAACCCTTCCTTTATAAATGTTACCTATCATCGTGAAGAATTTGTTTACAAAAAACGTGAAAAAGGTTATTTGGAAAAAATATCCATAAAAAAACGCCCTGGAACAGTTGGTATTTGTGCGGCAATTATGAATAAATATCAAGTTGATGCCATTCCTCATATTATTTGTGGAGGATTTACCAAAGAAGAAACTGAAAATGCCTTAATTGATCTTAATTTTTTAGGTATTGATAACGTTCTTGCACTTCGTGGCGACCCTATTAAAACCGAAACAAACTTTGTCCCTGAAGAGGGCGGTCACGCATACGCTGTTGACTTGGTTAAACAAATTGTTGGTTTAAACAAAGGCGAATATTTTGATGAGGATTTATTAAATGCAACCCCTACTGATTTTTGTATTGGGGTAGCTGGTTATCCTGAAAAACATTTTGAATCACCAAGTTTTAAAAATGATTTAAAACACTTAAAACAAAAGGTTGATGCTGGTGCTGAATACATTACTACTCAATTATTTTACGACAACACAAAGTTTAAAAATTTTGTAATTTCTTGTCGTGAAGCAGGAATTAACGTGCCAATTATACCTGGATTAAAACCCATTTCCAATAAAAAACAATTACTCTCATTGTCTAAGTTTTTCCATATAGACATCCCTGACGATTTAGTTGAAGCGGTTGAATCTTGCAAAAATGATGATGCGGTAAGACAAGTAGGTATTGAGTGGGCAATTCAACAATCAAAAGAATTAATTGAATTTGGAGTTCCTTGCATTCATTATTACACCATGGGTAAATCTGTTTCTACTCGAGAAATTGTGAAAGCTGTTTATTAACTCATCTTAATAATTTGTTCGTATTACGAATTTTAAGCACAGAAACCTATTCCTTTAAAGGAAATCAAAATAGAATAGATATTAATATAACCGCATATCAGGGCAAACGCATCTAAATTATCATAACCTTCCGTAAATATTCATTATCC
>CAXBPN010000051.1:0-13025 GCA_963977515.1 uncultured Flavobacteriales bacterium | reverse complement strand
GATGACAGATGACAGATGTTAAATATCTTAAAACCAATAAACTATTTACTTAATAATTTAATCACTTAAAAAAATGAAAATATATCACAACCCAAGATGTAGTAAAAGTCGCCAAACCTTACAACTTATAAAAGATGCTGGTGCTGATGTTGAAATAATTGAATACTTAAACAATGTTCCTACAGCAAAAGAACTTGCTGCTGTTTTAGTAAAATTAGGTATGAATGCAGAAGATATCCTTAGAAAAGGGGAAGACATCTATAAACAAAACTATAAAGGCAAAACCTTTAGCAATGAAGAATGGATTAAAATTATGGTTGAAAATCCAAAATTAATTGAACGACCAATTGTAATTAAAGGAAATAAAGCAGTTTTAGGAAGACCTCCAGAAAATGTAAATGAATTCTTGTAAAAGAAATTAATCTTCTTTGTTATCCATAACATCTCCAGCTAACTTTTCTAAAAGTCTTGGAGCAACTTTGCTAAGGATAGCTAATTTAATTGAACCTGGTACAACAACTGTAAACAAGAAAAGTAAACACCACATTGCCATAAAGAAGAAAATAAAGAATAATACAAATCCGAATGATACCATAACTTTTAGTTTTTGTTGTTATAGATGTAAAAGTATAAAATTCTATTAAAAGTACAATAGTATATTAAAAAAAAAGAGTCCCGAATATTCGGGATTCTTTTTTTATAACTTCAGCTAGGTATTTCCCTCTATAAAAAGAAATTGTTTTATGGTCTTAAAGTAAATTTAATTGGCAAAGAATAATACACACTTACTGGTTTACCATTTTGCAATCCCGGACTCCAGTTTGGCATTTGTTTTACCACTCGAACTGCTTCTTCATCCAATAGTTTGTTTACTCCCCTTACTACTTCAATATTTCTAACTTTTCCATTTTTACCTACCACAAATTTTAAATGAACAGTTCCATAAATTTGATTCTCGATAGCCATTTTTGGGTATTCTAAATTTTCCGCTAAATATTTAAAAATAGCACCATCATTTTCTCCAAACTTTGGCTTATGCTCTGAAAAGTAAGTTGGCTCATCTTTTTCAACAACAGGTTCTTCTACCGTAACCCAAGTTGGGTCAAAAGTTACTGGCTCTATAAAAGGTTCTGGAGTTGGGTCAACAGGTTCAATAAATGGCTCTTTAACCACTTTTACAATTGTACCCGTTTTCTTTACAAAATCGTGTTTTACTTTTGGTTTTTCAACTGAATAAGTAACTGGTGGTAAAACAAAATCATCTCCTGATACAATTCTAGGTTCTGGTAATTCACTTATTACTACTGGCGTTGTCCATTCAAACGCTACAAGTGTCAACCCACATGCTACAATTAATCCTGACTGAAAAAAAATACCTCTCATTTGTTCGAGAGAAGATTTTTGGGGCTTCAAATTTTTCATACTAGTATAGTTTTAAAGTTAGTAAGTAAAAAGAGCCATAATCTTATTTTTAAGGGTTTGTATATACTTATAACTCAAAAAATAGCTACTTTAGTATTTAGATGCTCAACTTTAACTTATTCCATAAAAAAACAATACACTTATTTTCTGTTTTTGTTTTAACTCTATTTTTAGGTTCTTGTGCATCACTTCCAGAAGCAACTCCAATAGTTAAACGCTATTGTGTAGGGCAAGGTGGAGGCTTCACTGGCGAGTACAAAGAGTATTCTTTTAGTGAAGATGGAAAGGTGTATAAACGAGATTTTGTTTACGATAGAGATGTGTATTACAAAGATTTATCAGCAGTAGATCTCGATTATTTTTTAAATCAAATACGTGATTTAGGAATTGAATTTGAAGAAATAAACCAACCCGGAAATATGTCAAAATATATTGATATAAGAGTTAACGAAACATCAAAAAACAAAATTACTTGGGGTGCACCTAATTACAATCCTCCTACGGACATTAAAAAGCTTTTTAACGAGCTATACAATAAGTTAGCTGAACGACCATAAAATCAACGAGTATCAATAATTTATTAAGTTCGTTAACAATTTAATTCTTTTTCTTTAATACATTCTAACTCATTCCAATATTCGCTATAAATATTGGCTGATTTTAAAAGGCTTTCATGATTACCTTGTGCTTTAATACGTCCATTTTCTAGCACATATATTCTGTCACTTATTTTTCTCAGAATGTGCAATCTGTGAGAAATAAAGATGACAGCTACTTTACTTTTTAAAAAAATTAATAAGTCTATAACAAATTTCTCTGTTACTCTATCCATAGCGGCTGTAGCCTCATCCAACAATAACAACTGAGGTTTATTATATAATGCACGAGCAAGTGCTATTATTTGTTTCTGACCTCCCGATAAATTAATTCCTTCTTCACCTAAAATAGTAAGAAATCCCTGTGGTAATTGTTCTATAAATTGAGAAAATTTATACTCATTACAGAATTTTATTATTTTATCTGCTTCTTCCTGTGAATTACCTAAACAAATATTATCCAATACTGACCCATTAAACAAGTGAATATCTTGTGGTACAACCCCAACAATATTTCTCCAATCATTAACTCCTACATCTTCAAACTCAATCGAATTATTTACTATTATTGAGCCACTTTCTGGAGTGTAAAATTTTTGAATAATTTGTCCAATAGTACTTTTTCCAGAACCACTTTCACCAACAATAGCAACAAATTCATTGTTATTAATTTCAATTGAAATATCATGTAGAATTTGCTTTCTACCAGAGAATCGATAAGAGATATTATTAAGATGTAAAGAATTAAAAACTATCACCTTATTAGTCTCATTTTCTTCTTTTTCTTCTTCTGGAGAAATGTTTACAAACTCAAACATTCTATCAAATGCCACTTTTGCTTCATTAATTGGTATAGTCACTAAAGCTAAATTAGCTACCGCTGGCAATAGAGATGATGCCATTCCTAAAATTGCCATTAATTCGCCAATTGTTAATGTGTTATTATAAATTTGAAAAGTAGTATAGGCTAAAATCCCTATTAAAAAAAATACTCCTGCAACTCCCGAAATTAATGTAAGTCGAATGTTTATTTTTCCTAAAGCAAATACCTTTTCTTGAAAACTACCATAAATCAATTGGTTTACTTGAGCGAAGAACTCTTGCTTGTTAAAATTTTTAATTATAGCAACACCCTGCATTGTGCTAATATAATTACTTTCATTATAAGCATAGCCACTCATTACTTCTTTTTGTGCTGTAATAATCTTGGTGTTGAAGCGATAAATCAACAAAAAATAAATAGGTAAACTTATAGAGGCAATTACTCCTGCTTGCCAAGAATAAACATATAGAAATGATAAAGAAGTAATTGCCATTAAACCATCAATAATTACACTCCCTGCAATTTGACTAATTACCCGCTGTATCCTTCCTGTATCATTTAGTCGTGCAATTAACTCCCCAATTTTACGAGTATCAAAAAATGGTTTAGGCAAATAGAGAAGTGTTCCGTAAAAAGAGTGAATAATTCGATTGTTAAAATCCCTACTTTGTCTAAGCAAGAGAAATTGACGCATAGATAGTAATAGCACCCTCACAACTAATAGCACTGCAACCAGAACTATTCCAGTAACTAATTTTCTTACATCATTAGAAGGTAAAATGTCATCAATTAATTTCTGAGAAAAAATAGCCATTACCATTCCTAATACAGCGATACCTATTCCTAACATCAAACTTATGCCTAAAAGGGTATAATCATCTTTTAACAAACGTATCAACCATTGCTTTTTAGCATTTTTAATTTGTAAATGCTTTATGAAGTTCTCATTTGGGGTTAATGTCAAGCACTTGCAATCAATCCAAATTTTTTCTAATTCTTGCTTTGTATAAAATACTATGCCTTTAGCTGGATCTCCTATAATAAATTTATTATTTTCATATCCATAACAAACTACATAATGCTGCAATCTACTTTCTATTATAACATGAAGAATTACAGGCTTATTGTGTTCTATTAATGCTTGTATAGACGCTTCACAACCATTAGCTTCAAAACCTAATTGATTAGCTGCTTGATACAAACCCAACAGGGTAGTTCCTTGTGTATTTGTACCACTAATTTCTCTTAATTTTTCTACTGTTTCTGTTCCTTGGTAATAGTTAATTATAGATAGTAAACAAGCTACGCCACAATCTGACTGCCCTTGCTGCATTACAAAGCTGTTTTTTATTTTTTTTAAGTCCATTATAATTTGAATAAAAATAATTGAACATTAATTAAACTATTAAATTTATTAAACATGTTATTATTTGGCTCTAACCGACTAGAAATAGTCTCCTCTTTAATTTTTAATTCTTTTAAAATAGCTTCAATCTTAACCTCTCCCTTATGTTTTTTTTGTAACTGATTTTCATCGTCATATATCAAAATAGTTGGGAAAGTGGCAACACCAAAATAATTTTCAAATTTTCGTTCTTTATCCCAAAGCACCTCTAAATTTTTAATTTTATTTAATTCATAAGTTTTATTAAACTGATTAATAGCTAACAAACTAGCAGGTGAAATCATTATGATTTGAGTTTCCTTGAATTTTTCTTTATTCAAAACTATTTGCTTAGCTTCATATTGACAGTGTTCACAATCTGGATGAAAATAGATAAGAAGTGTTTCTTCCTTTTCTATATTTTGATAAGTAAATAGCTCTTCATTTAGATTAAAAAATGAAAAAGACGGTAGTTCCTGAATTCTTGATTCTGCTTGTTTCTTTACATTATGTTTCTTCGTACTGCTATACCCAAAATATGAAAGGGCAAGTAATATGATTACAAAAAACATACTTAATATTATTTTTTTCATTTTAACTAAAATTTAAGATTAGAAAGGCAATAAAAATTAGCCATATTACCAATCCTAGTCCATAAGTAAGAATTACAAAGTGAAAAGATTTCCAAAACGTTTGTTTAATCTCTAAGCTTAAGAAATAAGCTAAAACCAACCAATAAATGAATTCAAACGCATTAAAGGCTTGTAAAGGATATACAAACCACTTATCAATTGAACTTATGTCAATGATGTTTCCTAATGATAAAGGCATAAAAAACTGAACATATTCTAAAGTAAGTATTTCTCTATGATAGAAAAACCAACCAAACTTTGTGGCAAGCAAAATAATAAATGCCACCTCACTTAGCATTGCAATTTGAAAAGCTTTTTTAAACTTCAATTCTATTTCAAGAAATAATGCTCCTACATCCAATGTAATTGCTACCAAAGCCCATTTAATTAGTAATAAAACAGGAACAAAAAGGTAACCTAGCCATTTCCACTTTTGTTGGCTTTCTAATAATTCATGAATACGATTAGCACTAAGTTGTTCTGATAAACTGTTATAAGTCATCCGTTCAAAAGGTAATGCAGCATTCATTAGCCATGTAAAGTACAATGCAACTATTGTAATGCCTCCAAAAACCAACCATTTGTTTTGATTGTATAAAATTTTTAACATTTTTATTAATTTTAAATATTATTATTAAACCCATGACAGATTACTATCTTGCTGATCACTCATTAAACTTTCAAGATAGCTTTTTACTGGGTTTGGATTGTTTTTAAATTCTTTATTAGCTCGCTCAACCAATTCAGACATAGTGTAATTAAATTCAATTTTCCCAGCTTTTAACAATGAAAAGTTATCACACAGGTCAGCAACCACATCATATTGGTGTGATGTCACTAAAATAGTAACACCTTTTTTTGATAAATATTTAAATAAACGGGTAATTTTTTGGATTGAAACAAAATCTACACCATCAAATGGTTCATCTAAAATTAAATACTTAGGATTATGTATTAAAGCTGCTGCTAAACTTACTTTGTTTTTCATCCCTTTTGAGTAATCCTCTATATACTTTTTGTTGTCAGCTGGCAAATCAAAAAAGGACAATAATTCTTCAATTCGCTGAGTATATTCGGTTCTTTGTAACTTATACATCTTTGCTACAAAAGTTAAATATTCTTTAGCCGACAATTTCTCTATATATATAGGCTTTTCAAAAACATAACCTACTTTAATTCTATATTTATAGCTGTCAATTGTTATTCTTTCATTGTCTATAAAAAACTCTCCCTTTCCACTCTTAATTAAACCAGAAACAATATTTATTAAAGTACTCTTTCCCGCTCCATTAGCTCCTAACAACGCTTGTATCTTCCCGTTATCACAAGTTAAATCAACTCCCGTTAAAACTTCTTGTTTTTTATACGATTTAGTTATATTTTTTATTTCTATCATAAATAATAGCTTATATATTTAATGTGTTTGTGTTTTGATATAGAGTAAATCCAAGATTGGATAATAATGATAAATAAGAAAGTTGTACCCCACAATGAATTATGAAATGAATTAATAAGAAAACAAATTGAATAAACTACAGATACTGAGAAACTGAATATAAATGACAAGGCTAATAGTCTAAGAATACTGCTTTTAATTGTTACTAAATCAGAATTACTTAACATGTTCCCAATAATAAAACTCATAAAAAGAATACTATTAAAATTTATTAGTTCTACTAGATGCAATTGAATAGTACTCTTAAACCAAAAAACTTGAATTGCTAGGGTAACAATAAACCATAAGTTAAACCATAATGCCCAACTTAAATTATACCATTTAAAAGGAGATTTTAATTGTGCTCCGCAAATGTGTATTATAGGTAAATGAAAATCTTTTTGCTGAAAACTATTAAAAAAACGACTCTGCAATAAGATAAATACCAATACATAATTATTAGTTATATAATATATCGGAATTACTATTATTGGAATAAAAAATAACCCTTGTCGAAATTGGTATTTCAAATATTTTTCAATCATTATTAATACCAATATTTCTTATTGTAACTCTTAACAATTTTGCCCTTTATAAACGGTTTTATTCTACTTAAATAAAATACAGAAAATGTAGAAAATGTGGTAATAAAGATTAAAAACATATTAATTAAATAATAGTTCTTACCACTATTAATATAATCTGCAACAACAACCATCTTTGATTTCTCCAGATATATAAACAATACTGTCATAAGAAATAACATTGCTATAAGTGATAATAAGTTCTTAAAAACAATTGAAGCTATAGCAAATCTCTTTACTAAAAAGAAAACCATTAGAATGAATATATTATACACAAAAAATATCCAAGAAATACTCAAACAGGATGGAATGTCATTCAGTATTATTTGAAAAACCAGAGTTGTAATAAAAAACAAGAATTTATAACCAAATAGTTCTTGAGAAATTAAAAAGCTCATTCCCTTAATTCTACTAATTGGCAAAGTATTAATATTACTAATATCAAAAAAAATATTATGTCTGATTGAATTGAAATCAATAATCATAGTAAATCCTAACAAACAAAAAATAAAATATAAGGGGTTATTTAAAGAAGAAGTTAGAGCTAAAAACCATAAAAAAATTAAATATAAAAATCCTAGTCTAATTTTTTGACCAAACCTAACCCTAAACCCTAATTTCAAAAAAACCAATATATAATAGCCCATAATAAATAATTATTAGGGGTAAAACAATTGAGTTAATAACTTCCTTTGTTTTACCCCTATATTTTTTAACTATCCATAGCTAAACAACCTGCAGCAGTTAAGCCACCAACAATTGGGTTAAGCCCCGAAGCTATACCAGCTGCTAACCCCAGTAACCCGCACCCTACTTGAGTACCTGTGAAATTATACCAAGCACCTCCACTTACATTTTCCATTTCATTTAATTCTAACTTTTTCATTTTATAAAATATTAAATAATACCTACTCTATTTCTTATTTAATAGCTTCGCATATAGCATTTTCGGCATACTACTATATGCAAAGGTGCGTAAGTAATCAGACCAGCAAATCGGACTTTTCACGACTTTAAAGGGGAGTGTTGCCGCACTCCCTTATGTTACTCCAAATAAAAATTTGGTTTCAGTTTTTATTTAAATAATAGGTCTGTTATTGTGATTTTTTTAAAAATTAGGTAGAAAAAATAATTCGCCATTAAAATAATCAACAGATAAAAAATCATAGCCATCCAAAAATATCTTTCAATTAAAGTAAATAAAAATTCAGCCCCCCATAACAATGAAAATACTACTGGTAGTATAGAGTAAATTATTAAGTACTTTTTCATCATGTTTTTTGTAGTCCACAATAACTTAAGCACTGTTATAAAACTACTATAAATCAAATAGATAACAATCATAATACTATATAAACCAACAAGTTGATTCAAGTTAATAAAGGGTGTATTGTAATCAAATACTAAAACAGTAATCCCGAGAAATAGAAAAAACAAAATCTTAAACCCTACAACTTCTATGAAATAAAATAAAGAATATTTAAGCTTACTAGAAATCGGAAAAACACTTAAACTACTTTTATTCAATTTTGATTGAAAATTTTCACTATAAGAATCAATATATAGAAATGCAAACAACATTGCAGCAACTATACCAAAGGGGTTTATTCCAAAGTAAATTGAATATATTTTTTTTTCAAGAGTATAACCAATTGAAGCCACCAGAGGTAAAATTATAATCGCTATAAACGCTAGTAACTCAGATAAAGATGAAGCTAAAACAGCTCCAATTCTCCCTAAAGACATTAACCACAAAGGAGTATCAATAGACTTATTCCTCGTAAGATGCTTAAGATAAACTAGATATAGCGTTTTCGCTTTACTCATAAAATATGTTACTAAGTAATACTAGAGCCCATCAAGATTAAGATAGGCTCTAGTATTATTATTTAACTTAAGCCACCAACAACACATCCAGCAGCCATAGCTCCAAAATAGGTAATTGGACCACCCCACATACCAACTAAAGACATCATTCCTCCAGATCTAACGCAATTTTCCCAATTAAACCCTCCTTGAACATTTTCCATTTCATTTAATTCTAAATTTTTCATTTTATAAAATATTAAATAAAGCCTACTCTATTATTTATTTAATAACTTTACAAATAGCATTTTCGGCATACTACTATTATGCAAAGGTGCGTAAGTAATCAGACCAGCAAATCGGACTTTTTACGACTTTAAAGGGGAGTGTTGCCGCACTCCCTTTTTTATTGTATTTAATCTACAAAAAAGATTAACTCTGTTAATTTATTTCAAATGTATTTAAATATTTAACATTCCTTTAAAAAACACCAATTTATCCTATGAGCGGTAGCTTTTTGCAAATGAACGGTCATAAAAATCATTTTTTTGAGGTTATTTCTTTTCTCAATTTTTGAATATCAATACAATTTTACAAAAAAAAAAAAAGGAATTATGCAAGTTTTTTGAAAAAAGTTTTCAACTAAGTATTTGATAATAAGATTATTACGCAATCACACTTAGTAGGTTACATATTTATACTTAGTATTCGATACGTATAACTACGTAGTTATTTAAGTTGTTTATCCTCCAATATTTCGACAAGTCCAATACAGGCTTAACTTAAGGAAAGTTCTAAAAATAATATTTTTGCATTAACACACCCCTACCCCTCTTGATAGAGGGGAAATAATATGTTAATTTTTAGAACTTCCCTTAAACTAAATTTTGATTTCAAATTGGTATCACATTAATACTTCCTTAAAATAAACACTCCTATCTTAAAAAGATTAACATCCAATTAATTTTTCACAATCTTTTTATACTTACTTTAGATACATGACAAAAAAGAACTCGAAAAGCCCAAAGGGAGGCTTTAAAACAAATTTAATACAACAAATTATTACGGTTTTTGATAAAAATCCGACAAAATCATTTAACTACAAACAACTAAGTACAGCGTTTGGTTTTAAAGATGTTTCGAACAAAAAATTAGTAAATATTATACTAGAAGAATTGGCTGATCAAGGCAAATTAAAAGAAACGAAAAGAGGTACTTTTAAATTAAAAAATTCTAAATCGTTTGTAGAAGGAAGGGTTGACATGACAAGCAGAGGTAACGCTTATGTTATTGTTGAAGGTAGTGATAACGACATTTATATTTCAGCAAAAAATACCAATACCGCGTTACACAAAGACTTAGTTCAAGTAAATGTTTTTTCTAAAAAAAATAGCTCAAAATTAGAAGGTGAAATTGTAGAAATTATTGAACGTAACAAAACTGAATTTGTTGGTATAATTGAAAAATCGAAAAACTTTTCTTTTGTGATTGTAAGTGACCAACGTATGCCTGTAGATATTTTTATAGGCAACGACAAATTGAAAGGGGCTAATAATGGTGATAAAGTAATTGCTAAAATAACTGAGTGGCCAAAAGATAGAAATAGTCCTTACGGAACTATTGTAGAAGTACTTGGAAGACCAGGAGAGAATGATACTGAAATGCATGCCATTTTAGCTGAGTATGGTTTACCTTATAAATTTCCTGAAAAAGTTGAGCAAGACGCAAAGAATTTAGATCTTGAAATATCGGTTAAAGAAATAAAAAAACGTAGAGATTTTAGAGGCACCACCACAATAACCATTGACCCAGAAGATGCAAAAGATTTTGATGATGCTTTATCATTAAAAAAATTACCAAATGGAAATTGGGAAATTGGTGTGCATATTGCAGATGTTTCTCATTACGTAGTACCGGGAACTGATTTAGACAAAGAAGCTTTTAGCAGAGCTACCTCTGTATATTTGGTTGACAGAGTTGTACCAATGCTTCCCGAAGTATTGTCAAATCAAGCTTGTTCTTTAAGGCCACAAGAAACGAAGCTTTGTTTTTCGGCTGTTTTTGAATTAACTGAAGATGCAAAATTGGTTAGTGAATGGTTTGGTAGAACTGTTATTTTCTCTGACCGAAGATTTAGCTACGAAGAAGCTCAAACAAGAATTGAAACAGGCGAAGGAGATTTTGCTGAAGAAATCTTAACCCTAGATACATTAGCCAAAAAGCTAAGAAAAGAACGTTTTAAACATGGTTCAATTGCTTTTGATAGAATTGAAGTAAAATTCAATTTAGACAACGAAGGTAACCCAACTGGGGTTTACTTTAAAGAGAGTAAAGACGCTAATAAATTGATTGAGGAATTTATGCTTTTAGCTAACAAAAAAGTGGCTGAATTCATCGGTAAACCTGAGAAGAAAAAAGAGGTTAAAACCTTTGTATATAGAATACACGATGAACCGAATCAAGAGAAATTATTAACCCTAGCCAATTTTGTAAAGAAGTTTGGTTATGATTTTAAAGTTACGCAATCTGAAATGTCGGCATCAATAAACAAATTAATTGCTGATGTACAGGGTAAAAATGAAGAAAACCTAATTGAACAATTAGCCATTCGAACAATGGCAAAAGCTGTATATTCATCAAACAATATTGGACATTATGGTTTAGGTTTTGAGTTTTACTCTCACTTTACCTCTCCTATTCGTCGTTATCCTGATGTGATGGTTCACCGATTATTACAACATTATTTAGATGGAGGAACTTCTGCCAACCAACAAGAAGTAGAAGCACAATGTAAACACTCATCAGAAATGGAGCAGCTTTCTACCGAAGCAGAAAGAGCATCGATTAAATACAAACAAGTTCAATTTTTACAAGACAAGATTGGTGAAGAATTTGAAGGCGTTATCTCTGGGGTTAGTGAGTGGGGAATTTATGTTGAAATAATGAATGGATTGTGTGAAGGAATGGTAAAAATGCGTGATATTGATTATGATTACTATACTTTCGACCCAGAAAATTATGCTGCAGTAGGAAGAAGTTCGGGCAATGTATTTAGAATGGGAGACCGCGTAAATATTAGAATAATGCGTGCCGACTTACTCAAAAAACAATTGGACTTTAGTTTGATTATTGAGGATTAACGCAGGATGAGTCTTTGGCTAAAAAAATATTGGTCGTTAGTAATATTCCTGATTGGTGTTATTATTTTTTGTTTAATTGAAGCACAAGGCAAAGGTGATTTCTACATTTTTTTAAGTGCTTCAAGAGATATTTTTAAAGGCATTAATATTTACGCCACTACTTATGTTGATGGGTATCATTACTACTACGACACTTTTTTTGCACTTTTAATTTCACCATTACAGCTGTTACCTTTATATGTTGCGAAAGTTATTTGGTTAATTTCTAATGTCTGGTTTACCTATCGCATTTGGAAAATATGTTCTTACTATTTGCCAATTGATATATTATCTCCAAAAAAGAAAAAGCTTTTTACAACCCTTTGTTTCATCTTTGTTTTTAGTCTTTGGCAAAGAAATATACATCTTGCTCAAATGACTATTTTCCTTCTTTTTTTGAGTTTAGAAGGTCTTTATCAAGTACAACAAAAAAGAATTGTTGTCGGAAGTTTATTAATTTCTATAGGGATTACAGTAAAATTACTCCCCTTACTTTTAATTCCATATTTAATCTATAGGGCTAAATGGAAAGCAACATCAACAGTTATTATTGGAGTAATTGCTGTTTTATTCTTGCCAAGCCTCGTTATTGGGTTTGATTATAACTTATTTCTACTCAAAGAAAGGTGGGATATCATAAACCCAATAAATAGCGAACATGTTTTAGATGTTTCAGAAAGAAGCTTCCATTCGCTTACCACATTACTATCAACCTTATTGATTGAAGATGCGAGCAACCCTTACACACTGGATTTAAAAAGAAACATTGCCAATATTAGTATTGAACAATTCAAAATTGTGATAACACTGGTGCGTTTAGCTTTTATCATCTTTGCCTTGTATTTTTTAAACTCTTTGCCATTTACTAACCCAAAAAACAAAATTCAATCGTTTTATGAAATGAGCTATATCTTTTTAGCTATTCCTCTTATTTTCCCACATCAACAACATTATGCTTTCTATTTTGCTTTTCCGACTATAACTTATATTCTATTTTACTTTTTTTATCACAACTTTTTTAATGGTCAACCAACTAAAAAATACGTTGTAATAGCGTTATTGTTTGTCATCTTTTTTCTATTAAATAGTCATTTTATTTTAGGTGCTTATAGAGATTTATATGACCATTATAAAACTTTAACTTATGGTATATTAATGTTGATT
>CAXBPN010000050.1:0-13192 GCA_963977515.1 uncultured Flavobacteriales bacterium | reverse complement strand
TCAAAAGCCATAATAATATCAGCACCAATAGTTCGTTGTATGTCCATTACATACTCTGGTGTGAAAAGATGTTTTGAGCCATCAATATGAGATGAAAAAGTAGCACCCTCTTCTTTAATTTTTCTTCTCCCAGAAAGTGAATAAACTTGATATCCACCACTATCTGTTAAAATAGGGTTATCCCAATTCATAAATTTATGTAAGCCACCAGCCGATTTTAAAATATCCAACTTTGGGCGTAAATATAAATGGTAAGTATTTCCTAATATTATTTGAGCTTTAATATCATCTTTGATTTCATGTTGGTGAACACCCTTTACAGTTGCTGCTGTTCCAACAGGCATGAAAATAGGTGTTTTTATTTCTCCATGTGCAGTTGTAATAGTTCCTGCACGAGCTTTACTATTTATATCTTTTTTTTCTAATTTAAAATTCATAGTGTTTGATTACCAATAGATTAGCCATTTTTTCATGTTGGAGAATCAATTGTTATTAACTAATTGTGTTTAAAAACTTGGTCAAAGATAATTATTTAGCCAATAGTAAGAGGTTACTTTTGATATGGTAATAAAATTGACAACCAATAATGTTTGATAACCTTTCCGATAATTTTTTATTTTTAGAATTTAACGATGTTTCGGATTACTTAGTAGTAACTTTTCTAGTGGTTGCTTTTCTTCAGTTGTTAATCTATTTACTTGTTTTCTCAAGATTAGCATTTTACGCTAATAAAAGTGATTTGATTGCTGAAGACAAACCAATATCAGTAATTATTTGTGCTAAAAATGAACGAGATAATATTTTAAAATTTTTACCAGATTTTTTAAATCAAGATTACCCCAACTTTGAAGTTATAGTAGTAAACGACCACTCTGTAGATGATACAGAAGATGTGTTAAAAGCCTACACCATGCAGTTTAAAAACTTAAAAGTGGTTAATGTTCCCGATAATGACCGTTTTTACGGAAGTAAAAAATTTGCATTAACATTGGGAATTAAAGCTGCTCAATACGAAAATGTTTTATTAACTGATGCCGATTGTAAACCAGCTTCTAAAAACTGGATTCGATTAATGTCGGAATACACATCAAATAAAAAAATAATTTTAGGTTTTGGAGCTTATGAGAAGCAACCAGGAATTTTAAATAAATTAATACGCTTTGATACATTTTTTACTGCTATTCAATATTTATCTTTTGCATTAGTTAAGCTGCCTTATATGGGGGTAGGTAGAAATTTAGCGTATCAAAAAGAATTATTTTTTTCAGTTAAAGGATTTTCATCTCATCAACATATTTTATCTGGAGATGATGATTTATTTATTAATGAAGTAGCAAATTCAAAAAATACGCAAATAGTAATTGAACCTGATGCTCAGACTATTTCAGTTCCTAAAACAAGTTTTAAGTTATGGTTAAGACAAAAAAAACGTCATTTTTCTACTGGGAAGTATTATAAGTTTGGGCATAAACTGATGTTAAGCATTTACTCGATGACATTATTAATTTTTGTCTTGTTATTTATAGGGTTAATCATTCAACAAATTTCCATTCATCTAATAGTTGGGGTGTTGGTGCTAAGGTTATTAGTACAAATGCTTATATTTATGAAAATAGAGAAAAGGTTGGGCACTAACGACTTATGGTTTTTATCCCCAATTTTAGAATTGTTTTTCATGTTTTTTAATCCTTTATTATTAATTTCAAACTTTATAAAAAAGAATACTAAATGGAGTTAAACTCAAACTTATCCCCTAAAGCTCAAATCGATTTTGATTTAGTTGTAAGAGCTCGTGATTCGCAAGACGAGAGAGCTTATGCTGAGTTAATGACAAAGTATAGAGATTCCATTTATTATATGATGCTTAAAATGGTTAAAAACAATGATGATGCTGATGATTTAACTATCGAAGCATTTGGAAAAGCATTTAATCGTTTACATCAATATACACCAAACTATGCTTTTAGTACTTGGTTGTTTCGTATTGCTACTAATAATTGTATAGACTTTATTCGTAAAAAGAAAATGGTAACCTTTTCTATTGATAAAGAATTTGGAAATGAGGAAGGCGGAATGACTTATGAAATTAGGGATGAACGATTAGACCCTGAAGAAAGATTTATAAGAAAACAAAAGATTAGAATAATGCGAGAAATTGTGGAGCATTTAAAGCCACGCTATAAAAGCTTAATTGTTTTACGTTATTTTAGAGAATTATCTTACGATGAAATTGCTCAAGAAACGGAACTTCCTATAGGTACTGTTAAAGCACAATTATTTAGAGCTAGAGAGCAGCTTTATAATCTGATGCAGCATAAAAAAGGGAAGTTTTAAGCGGTTGGAAGTTGAAAATAAAGTGGTCGCTATAATGATAATCAACATAGTCATCTAACTACTGAAAATAATCTATTGTTGTTAAGAATAAAAATTCAAGAATTCCAATTTCTTATTTTTGCCCAATGAAATCATCAATTAAAAACATCACTAATTATTTTCCAAATTTAACCGAAGAACAGTTGGTTCAATTTGAAAAACTAGAGGAATTATATAAGTTCTGGAATGCACAAATTAATGTGATTTCAAGAAAAGATATTGATGAATTGTACATTAAACATATATTACATTCATTAGCAATTGCCAAAGTAGTTGACTTTAAAAAAGGAACTAAAATTTTAGATGTAGGTACAGGTGGTGGTTTTCCAGGAATACCATTAGCAATTTTATATCCGGAATGTGAATTTTTATTGGTTGACTCTATTGGTAAAAAAATAAAAGTAGTAAATGAAGTCGTTTTAGGTTTAGGGTTAACCAATGTTAAAGCTAAACATGCTAGAGCAGAAGAAATAAAACAACAATTTGATTTTGTGGTTACAAGAGCAGTTACTCGAATCAACAACTTTATACCTTGGGTAAAGGGAAAGTTAAGTTCAGAAAGTTTTAATGACCTTAAAAATGGAATACTCTTTTTAAAAGGAGGAGACTTAACAGAGGAAATTGCTGAAAGTGGAAAAAAAGTGGAACTCTTTTCAATACCTAATTATTTTAAAGAAGATTTTTTTGAAACAAAAGTGGTTGCTTACACTAGAGTTAAGAAGTAAAAAGCCTCTCTTAAAGAAGTGAGACGTCATCCTATATTTGGTTTTTATATTTTACAAATCCATTATACAAACATAGGATGACGATACTTTTTTGTTTTCATCTAACTAGCATATAAAACTCTTTTTATATAAAGTATATTTGTATTTATACGCTATTTTTAGAGTAATAATAAATGATAATTACCAATAATACATTAAAGCAACTTCAATTTACTATTGCTGAAAAAGACATTTTTCAGCAACAGGTATTGCATTATTTTAGTGTTGTAAAAAACTTAGTATTCTTGAATTCTAATAATGGTAATAGCAATTTAATAGCTCTTTCAAGCACAAATAATAGAACAGAATATAATTGGCAATTTGGCTTTGTAAGTTACGATTACAAAAACCAGATTGAACCACAATTAAGTTCTAAAAACACGGACAATATTTTATTTCCCGAAAAGCATTTTTTTAGTCCAGAGCTACTTTTTATTATTTCAGCTAATAAAGTTGAAATTCAGTACGAAAAGTCCATTTATACCAAAGAACAAGTTACAACACTGTTTAATGAAATTCTACAATTAGAACTGTGTTCAATATTAAACGAAAGTGTAAAAATGACGCCTCGTTTAAATAAAGACGAATATTTAGAAAAAGTTAAAACTTTGCAGCAGCACATTCAGTTAGGCGATATTTATGAGATTAATTTTTGTCAAGAATTTTATGCTGAAAATGTAACTGTAAATCCAATCAATTTATACCATAAGCTCAATAAAAAATCGCCCACACCATTTTCGTGTTTTGTAAAACATAACGATAATTATTTGTTGTGTGCTTCTCCCGAACGATTTATTAAGAAAATAGGAGATGAAATCAGTTCTCAACCCATAAAAGGAACGATAAAAAGAGGAAGTTCTGAAAAAGAAGATGCTATATTAAAAGAACAATTAAAAAACGACCCAAAAGAACGATCAGAAAATATAATGATAGTTGATTTGGTACGTAACGATTTGTCTAAAATTGCCAAAAAAGGTTCAGTAAAAGTTGACGAATTGTGCGGTATTTATACTTTTCCGCAAGTACATCAACTCATTTCTACCGTTTCAGCAAAAATTAAAGAAGATATTAGTTTTGATGCTATTTTAAAGGCAACTTTCCCTATGGGCTCAATGACAGGAGCCCCAAAAGTTAGAGCAATGGAGATGATAGAAGAATATGAAATTGCTAAAAGAGGATTGTACTCAGGTACAGTTGGTTATATAGATTCGTTTGGTAACTTTGATTTTAATGTTGTCATCAGAAGTATTTTGTACAATCAATCAACCAATTATTTATCGTTTTTTGTAGGAGGTGCAATTACAAATTTATCTGACCCCGAAAAAGAATATGAAGAATGTCTTTTAAAAGCTAAAGCAATGTTTGAAGTGTTGAGTGAATAAAAAATACTTTATCACCCTGAGCGAAGTCTAAGGGTAGCCAAAGAGAAATTGAATTATAATTAAGTTTGTTTTCCTTCGACAGGCTCAGGATGACACAAAATAGGAAGAGAGCAATATATAAATGCTACAGAAATTTAAAACATATTATCAAAATAATCAATTGTTTGAGCAATCAGACAAGATTCTCTTAGCAGTAAGCGGAGGTAAAGATTCTATGGCAATGCTGCATTTTTTTAAGGCGAGCAATTTAAATTTTTGGGTTGCTCATTGTAATTTCAATTTACGTGGAGCCGATTCAGATGCTGACGAGCAATTGGTAAAAACGATTTGTAAAAAAAATAACATTCCTTTTTTTACCACATCATTTAATACAACTGAGTTTGCTGAAAAGAATAAAATTTCTATTCAAATGGCAGCCCGTGAGCTAAGATACAAGTGGTTTGAAGAAGTTAGACAAACAGAAAACTTAGATTATCTAGCAACAGCTCATCATAAAAATGATGTTGCTGAAACAATGATAATTAACCTTGTTAAAGGTACTGGATTGTCTGGCTTACACGGAATAAGTGAAAAGTCGGGTAAAATTATTCGTCCTTTATTGAACTTTACACGAGAGCAAATTGAAGCTTATGTAGCAGAAAATAATATTGAATACCGAGAAGATAAATCGAATTCAAATAATAAATATACACGTAATTCGGTACGTTTAGATGTTATTCCATTGTTAGAAAAAATAAATCCAAACTTAATTGAGAGTTTAAATCAAACGGCTAGTTATATTGCTGATTCGGAATCTATTTTAGCTGAGAAAATACAAGAAGAGTTTAAAAAATGTGCTAAGAAAAAGGATGAAAGAATTCTGTTTGATATTAATGGATTAAAAACCTTAAAACAGCTTAACACCTATTTGTATTATTTCTTAAACGATTACGGATTTAATGGTACTGATGTGCAAAACATTATTGATTCGTTTGAGGAACAATCTGGCAAAATATTTTTGAGTAAAACGCACCAAATTTTAAAGAATAGAGATGAATTAATTCTATCTGCTATCGGTTTAGAAAGTAATGAAGAAATCATCATTAATACGGTTGATGAATTTAATGATTATGGTTTTTTAGTTGAGTTTTACCCTAATGATAATACCCTCAAAATCAATAAATCTAACCAGTATGCTTATTTAGATGCGAATAAAATTGAATTCCCATTAGTACTAAGAAATTGGGCAGCAGGAGATGCTTTTCAGCCTTTAGGCATGAAAGGGAAAAAGAAACTCAGTGATTTTTTTATTGACAATAAAGTAGATGTTTTAACTAAAAATAAAACCAGAGTGTTAACTCAAAATAATACTATTATTTGGGTTGTTGGCTACCGAATTGATGACACTTTTAAAATAACCCAAAACACTCAAAAAGTTATAGTTATTAAATGCTTGTAACCGACCAAATAAACCATCAATTTGAGTTAAAATCAACTCCTAAACGCATAATTTCTTTAGTGCCATCCCAAACAGAATTATTATATGATTTAGGTTTAGAAGATGAAGTTGTAGGAATTACGAAGTTTTGTATTCATCCTAAAAAATGGTTTAATTCGAAAACTAGAGTAGGAGGAACAAAAACAGTAAACTTTGAGAAAATAGCAGCGTTACAACCTGACTTAATTATAGCGAATAAAGAGGAAAATACACAAGTAGAAATTGAAACTTTACAGAAGTTATATCCTGTTTATACTTCCGATATTTATGATTTAAACGATAGTTTAAAAATGATGGAAGCAATCGGTAAAATCACAAACACTTCTATTAAAGCAAAAGAAATAATTGCCCAAATAGAAAAAGATTTTGATGCTTTAAAACCTATTAATACGGCAAGGAATAAAGTGTTATATTTTATTTGGAAAAATCCATACATGACTATTGGTAGTGATACTTTTATTCATGATATGTTAAATCGATGTGGTTTTAGCCATATTAATGTTGGTAGTCGTTATCCAGAAATGGTAGAAGAACAGATAAAAGAGTATAACCCTGACTTTATTTTTCTTTCCTCAGAGCCTTTTCCATTTAAACAAAAACATATTGAAGAACTTCGTATTATTTGCCCTAAAGCAAAAACACGATTGGTAGATGGCGAAATGTTTTCATGGTATGGTTCGAGGTTACTAAAATCAGTAAAATACTTTATTGACTTGAATGATAAAATCTCTTAACTTCGGCTAAATTAAAACAACGTCTTATTTATAGTCTTAAAAAAATATCTGCACTAACATTGATTGTATTTCTTACATTAAATTTATCTGCACAAAAAGTAGGGTTAGTTTTGAGTGGAGGTGGTTCTAGTGGTGTTACTCATATAGGGGTTTTAAAAGCACTTGAAGAATATGGAATACCTATAGACTATATAACAGGTACTTCTATGGGAGCATTGGTAGGAGCATTATATGCGTCAGGCTATTCACCTAATGAAATTGAGATTTTGTTTACATCTAAAGAATTTCGAGATTGGGCAGTTGGAAATATTGATGATAATTATTCGTATTATTTAAGAAAAAAGGATGATCATGCATCGATGTTGACTTTAAAACTTGCTGTTGATACTACCTGGGAAGTAAATTTACCAACCAATTTAGTTTCCTCAGCTACTATTAATTTTGGATTGTTAACCTATCTTTCAGCATCTTCTGCTTATGCTAAAAATAATTTTGATAGCCTTTTTATTCCTTTTAGATGTGTAGCTTCAGATATTATTTCGAAAAAAGAAGTTGTGTTTAAACAAGAAAAACTAGCCCTAGCCGTTAGGGCATCTATGGCTTATCCTTTTTATTTAAAGCCAGTTACATATAAAAATATGTTGCTATTTGATGGTGGTTTATACAATAATTTTACATCAAATATTATGTACAATGAATTTTCGCCTGACTTTATAATAGGAAGTAATGTTTCCTTCAATTTTGAAGAACCCGATGAAGATAATGTTATTTCTCAGATTAAAGCAATTGTTTCAAATAATACAGAATATTCTATTCCATGTGATCAAGGATTAATAATAGAACCAGATGTAGCTGATAATGCTACTTTTAATTTTGAAAACAATGAAAAATTAATAAAAATTGGTTATGATGCTACTGTTGCTAAAATTGATTCATTACATTATTATATTAACCGAATAGTATCAAAAGAGGATGTTCTCAAAAAGAGACTCAATTATAAAAGTAAGTTACCTCTTCTTATTTTTGATAAAGTAGAAGTACAAGGGTTAACACCAAACCAAAATAGGTATGTCGAAAATTCAATTAGATTAAAAAAGGAAAGGTTGAGTATAAAGGATATTAAACCCGAATATATAAAATTGTTGTCAGATGATAAGATAAAAACGATTAACCCAGAGGTTGAATTTAATGATAGCACTAAATTTTATACGCTAAGATTAAATGCAAAAAAAGAGAATGATTTATTTGTTTCGGTTGGAGGTTTGTTTTCTTCTAGACCTATAAGTCAAGGTTTTATTGGTGTTAAATATAATTTGTTAGATAAGGCAGCTATAACCTTATTGGCAAATACTTATTTTGGTAGATTTCATAACTCATTACAAGCAGGGTTTAGGATAGATATTCCTTTTGTAATACCGTTTTATTGGAAGAACACGTTTAATATAGGGAATTGGGACTATTATAAAAGTAACAATGTATTCTTTGATGATAAGAGACCATCCTATTTAGTTAATAATGATAAATATGTTAAAACTGAAATAGGATTACCAGTGTTTTATAAAGGTAAATTAGTCTTTGAGGGTTCTCTTGGAGAATTTACAAATGAATATTATCAAACAAAAAACTTTTTATCAACCGATACAACCGATGAAACCCATTTTAGAAATGTAATAGGAGGTATTAAATACGAAAGAAATTCATTAAATAGAAAACAATATCCATCAGAGGGTAGCTTTTTTATGATTAAGTATAAATATGTAAAGGGAAAAGAAGAAACTGTTTTTGGTTCTACCTCAACCGTTCAAGAAACCTCAATAAAGGATATAGAATGGGGGCAAGTTAAATTAACTTATGAGCAATATTTTAATACCAAGCACAATGTGCGGTTTGGAATATTTGGAGAAGGTGTTTATTCTAACCAGCCTTTCTTTAGTAATTATACTGCTTCTTTATTAGCAGCACCAGATTTTCAACCATTTACGGAAAATAAAACTATTTTTAACGAAAATTTAAGAGCTCATAGTTATGTGGCAGTTGGACTTAAAAATATATATCAACTCTTTAACAAGTTCCAACTAAGACTTGAAGCTTATACTTTTCAACCCTATCAAAATATATTATCAGATGCAAATCAGCAAGCTTTCTATAGTACAGAATGGACTAATTTACAGTACATGGCATCTACATCTCTTGTATATCACACCCCTGTTGGCCCTATTGCATTTAATGTGAATTACTACGATAGAACCACAGATAACTGGAGTTTTCTTTTTCACTTTGGATATGTTATTTTTAATAAAAAGAGTTTAGATTAAAAATTACCAATAAACTTTAATTAAAGGTAAAACTAACGACCAAAAAAATACAGCAATTAACATAGCTGTAATATTTTTTTTGTGAGAGCTGTAAAATCGAGAAGCTAAAAAACAACCAATTGGAATGGAAAATACGATAGGTGATAAAAAAGCAATACCGTATAATCCATATTTAGATTTTATTTTTACGATAAACCTATTTTTTCGAGTAAACACTTTTTTTGAAGGTTTTGGTTTAATTAGTTTGTTGAGTAATTTATTTACCCATTCGCTAAAAAAAGTAAATACAAATACACCAATAGTACCTCCAACAATTAATGTTACAACTGTAAAAGGATAGCTATAACCTTTATCTGTAAGCATATAACCAACTGCAAACAAAAATTTTGTTGAACTAAATAATAGTAATAATAAAAGCTCTATAATTTGATTCATCTACAATTATTCTTTAGAACCATAAGCTAAATCTCCAGCATCACCCAGTCCAGGTACAATATACGATTGTGCAGTTAATTCATCATCAATAGCACCAACCCAAATCGTTGTATTTTCTGGCAAAAACTTTTTAATGTAGTTAATTCCTTGTCGGCTTGCAATTAACGTTGCTAGGTGTAATTTTTTAGGCTTCCCTTTTTCTAGTAATGCCTTGTAAGTAACAACGATAGATGAACCTGACGCTAACATTGGGTCTGAAAGAATTATTGTTTTATCACTTAAATCGGGGCTAGCTAAATATTCAAGTTCAATATCAAAAGAACCATCTTTATGGTGTTTACGATAGGCAGAAATAAAAGCGTTTTCTGCTTTATCAAAATAATTTAAAAAACCTTGATGTAATGGTAATCCAGCTCTTAAAATTGTTGATAATACAGGTTGTTCGTAGATTAAATTAACTGACGTGGAACCTAAAGGTGTAGTAATCTCAGTGTCAATATAATCAAGGTGTTTACTGATTTCATAGGCAAAAATTTCCCCCATACGTTCACAGTTTCTTCTAAAACGCATACTGTCTTTTTGTATGTTCTCATCTCTTATTTCAGCAATAAATTGATTGAATAGAGAATTTGATTTGCCTAGGTTAATTACTTCCATAATATTATTTAATAGTTACTTTTTTTAACATTTCTTCATATACGTTTCTCCAACCATTCCATATCCCTTTATCCGATAGCGATTCGTTGTGCCACACACTTATAAAATTACCATTAACGCTTTTAACTGTTTCGATTAATTCTAAAATATCTGTTAATGCTTCACCAGGAGTTTTTTCTAGATAATATTTATAAGTAGCCTCCATAACACAGAAAGGAACAATAGTGAGATTAGTTAAAGATTCGTTATCTAAATCGTAAAATTTATAAGGAGAGCAAATGCTAGCTCTAAAACCTGATTGACCTGAGTAGCCCATGGTATAATCATGGGTAATATCGTTATCAATTAAATTTCGGTAAGTGTAAGGTAAACTTAATTTTAAAAAATGTTGCCTGCTCTTATTTATATTTCGATGCGTAATAGATTGTAACCGGTGTATTTCTTTAGTTAATATTTTAGCATCATTATTTGATGAGTAGGAAGGATGAATCCCAACTTCATAATAATCAGAAATAGATTTTATTAACGATTGGAAATTTTTATTTTTTACAGGAATATTTTTATCATTTAAAGCATAATCTCCTAATAGGAAAAAGTAAATGGGCTTAATATTATACTTTTTGTGTGCTTCAAATTGATATTGATAAGTGTCGTAAGGGTCATTTTCTTTATTTAAAAGAACATTAACTCTATCTCTAAAATCATTTCCTTTTAGGAAAGCTTTTATTAATCCACCAGTAATTCTTAAAATACCTTTATGCTTATATGCAAAGGCATTATCAATATCAATGGTTGAAGTGTATTCAAATTTTGATTTAGGAAATTTAAAATTAGGATAGGTTTCTTCTATGCTATTCGAAATAAAATTTGCCCATATATTAACGATTGGAAACTTTAAAAAGTTATGTTGGAATGCCAGACTTTCTTTGGCTGTAAAACGGTCATGTGCATCTCTAATTTGGGGTAAATATTCTTCATATCTACTTACTAAATAAAAACTTGCGGCAAAAACATCAAAAGTAAAATGAGATTCTTTTCCTACAGAATAAAAGCATGGGTAGTTTTTAAAATTAGAAATTGTGATGTTTTGTTCTTTTATTCCTGTTTCGAATAAAAGTTGAGAAGATTGAAAAAACAAACCTGAACTTAACTTTTGATTACTGTAATTAATTTTAGGTAAATCACTTTTTTCGAATTCTTCACTATTAGAGGTAAAGGTTACATCTGTTTTTAAAATGTCAATAAATATAACCTCAAAAATATATTTTAGCCGGTTAGTGATTTTATGTGAATAGATAAGTATCAAGTTCTATCAAGTATTATATTAAACCTTCGTCAGCAAAGCTAAGGTAATTATTCTCACCAATTATTAAATGGTCTAAAACGGGTGTGTCCATTAATGCTCCAATTTCTTTCATTTTTTTAGTAAGCTTTAGATCAGCTTCACTCGGTTTTAAATTTCCTGATGGATGATTATGACAAAGGATAATAGCAGAAGCGAGATTGTCAATAGCATTTTTAAAGATTAGTTTACTATCGGCTATAGTTCCACTAATACCACCTTTACTAATATTTACTTTTTTAAGTATTTCATTTTTTCTGTTTAGGTAAATTACCCAAAATTCTTCATGTTGTAAATCACTTAAAAATTCGGCTATTTCATCATAAGCCGATTGGCTTGATGTTATTGTTGGTTTTAAAATTTTATCATTCGATTTTTTTCTTCTACCTAATTCTAAAGCTGCAATTATACTTATTGCTTTAGCCTCTCCAATACCGTTAAATTTTATTAAATCAGAAATAGTAAGTTTAGCAAGTTGGTTTAAATCATTATTAGTTGAAGATAAAATCTTTTTACTTAATTCTACAGCGGTCTCATTTTTATTTCCTGAACCAATGAGTATTGCAATTAATTCAGCATCAGAAAGGCTAATTTTTCCCTTTAACGCCAATTTTTCTCTTGGTCTATCTTCTTCAGCCCAACTTTTAATATTTAATTTCTCATATTCCATTCAAATATAAAGGTACAAAAAAAGGGAAGCTAATTTTAGCTTCCCTTTACTTATCTTAATTCTCCCAGATTTATATAGGTAAACAATATAAACCTTGGAGAATTTTTTTAACAAAAAAATTATGCTTCTCCAGTTGGGCCACCAAAACTCAAAGGTATTCCTTGAGCTTCAATATCCTTTACTTTACCATGATTTGCTTCAAACTTATTAATGTTGTCTTGCAAAGCACTTAAAAGTCTTTTAGCATGCTCAGGAGTCATTAAAATTCTTGACTTAACTTTCGCCTTAGGCATGCCAGGCATAACTTTTATAAAATCTATAACAAACTCAGAATTAGAATGGCTAATGATTGCTAAGTTAGAATAAATCCCTTCAGCAATTTCTTCACTTAATTCGATGTTTAGTTTATTTTCGGTGTTTTCTTGGCTCATATTTTCTAGTTATAAAGTTCAAAAGTAAGAAAGTGGAAAGGAAAAGTTTAAAATACTTACTTTAAACTTTTACCTTTCTTACTTTATAGCTCATTTATTCTTCTACAACAGAGGCTTCTTGTTTTTCAGCAACTAATTGGTCATAGTCTTCTTGAGAACCAACAATCATATCTTTAAATGATCTTAATCCAGTTCCTGCAGGAATCAATTTACCAACAATTACGTTTTCTTTTAAGCCTTTAAGTTCATCTACTTTACCTCTAACAGCAGCTTCGTTTAATACTTTTGTTGTTTCTTGGAAAGAAGCAGCAGAAATAAAACTATCAGTTTGTAAAGAAGCTCTTGTAATACCTTGAATAATTGGACTAGATGTTGCAGGAATTGCTTCTCTTGCTTCAGCAGTTTTCTTATCCATTCTTTTCAATTTAGAGTTTTCATCTCTTAATTGACGAGGAGATACAATTTGACCAGCTTTTAATACATCTGATTCACCAGCTTCAGTAACAATCATCTTGTCATAAATCCAGTCATTTTCAGTCATAAAGTCTAACTTATTAACGATAGATTTTTCTAAGAATGAAGTGTCTCCTGGATCTTCAATGAATACTTTTC
>CAXBPN010000049.1:0-13238 GCA_963977515.1 uncultured Flavobacteriales bacterium | reverse complement strand
GGTAGTAGCTACAACGACAATTGGTCGATAGTAGATTTTGATAGAAGCGATTACTACAATCTTTATGTTCGTGGAGATAATGGTGAAGTTGGATTTAGCACCACAGACAATACAAGTACAATCGATGATTTTTATTCTGGAGTTTCTGTAAATGATGGTAATTGGCATCACATTGCTGCAGTTTATGATGGTACAGACAAAATTATTTATGTTGATGGTGTAGAATCTGCTCGTAAAACAAATGCTCACAGTGGTAATAATTTAGGAACTGGATCAACAAGATATGGTTTCATTGGTGATGGGTCAGAAGCTACTACATTAAATGGAAGTAGAAATAATATGTATTATAATGGTGCTGTTGACGAAGTAAGAATTTGGAATAGTGTTAGAACTCCTTCAGAAATTAACACCAATAAAGGTATTTGTTTAACTGGCTCTGAAACTAATTTAGTTGCCTATTATGATTTTGATGAAAATACAGGCTCAACCTTAAATGATAGAACAGGGAATGGTAACAATGGGACATTATATAATTTTCCCGCAACACCATGGATAACAGGAAGTCCAATTGGCTGTGTTAACTGCGAAAGTAATAGAACAATGGTTACAGCTACAATTACTGGAGCTATTGACTTAGGCTCAGACCTTTGTTTAAGTGGTGGTTCTCAATTATTAGATGCTGGTGCTGGATTCGTAAATTATTTATGGAATACTGGAGAAACAACTCAAACTATTACAGTTTCTACATCTGGAACATATTCAGTTCAAGTAGATGATGGGGCTAGTTGTATAGGCTCTGATGCAGTTAATGTTTCTTTTATTTCAGCCCCCACTACAAATGATACTTGTCTTATTGGTGCTGGATCTGTTGACTTAACAGCATCTGGTTCTTCTGGTTATTACAACTGGTATGATGCAGCTTCAGGTGGTAATTTAGTTGGTTCCGGACCAACATTTACAACTCCTGTTTTAAGTTCAACAACATCTTATTATGTTTCGGCAACTGATACATTATCTGCATTAGAATTTGATGGAACTAACGATTATGTAGCATTAAATATGGCATACACTACAACAATGAGTCAATTTACTGCTGAGGCATGGGTAAAAACAGATTTTGTTGGAGCTTCATATAATGACAATTGGGCAATTGTAGATTTTGATAGAAGTGAATTTTATGATTTCTACGTTAGAGGAGATAATGGTCAAGTTGGATTTAGTACTTATTCAAGTTCTGGTGGTATTGATGATTTTGATTCAGGAACTGGAAATGAAGTGAACGATGGACAATGGCATCATATTGCTGTGGTTTATGATGGTACTGATAAAATTATTTACATTGATGGTGTAGAAGTAGCAAGAAATGTGAATGCTCATAGTGGATCTGCTATTGGTAAAAACACAACTCGTTATGGCTTTTTAGGTGATGGTTCAGAAGCCACTTCATTAAACGGATCAAGAAATAATATTTATTTTGATGGAGCAATTGATGAAGTTAGAATTTGGAGTTCTACTCGAACAGCTGGAGAAATAAACTCGAACAAAGATGTTTGTTTAACTGGAGACGAAACAGGCTTACAAGCATATTATAGTTTAAATGAAGGTTCAGGAACAACAGTAAATGATTTATCTGGAAATGGACGAAATGGAACATTGTATAATTTTAATACAAGTATTGCTTGGATTGGAAATTCTCCTGCGGCTTGTAATACATGTGAAAGTCCACGTACACAAGCTACAGTTAATGTTTCTAGCAGCTCATCAATGGCAGGAAGTCAATTAACTTGTGCTTCTCCAACTGCCACTTTAGATGCTGGTGCTGGATTTTCATCATACCTATGGAATACAGGAGAAACAACACAAACAATTGCTGCTAACCAAGCTGGAATTTATACTGTTGATGTAAGTGGGTTCGGATGTAGCGGTTCAGATACAACTTCTGTTGTTGGGTTTACATCTTCTGAAAATGCTTTAGTTTTTGATGGCAATAATGATTATGCTGCTATTGAAGGGTTTAGTTATTCTGGAACTGGTCATAGTGAAGTTACAATTGAAACATGGATAAAAACTTCTTCTGGAGCTAATCAAATAATTGCTTCTTTTGATAGAAATCAATTTTGGAGATTTGAAATTAATGGTTCAGCAGGAACTGGACAACTTGCTTTTGATTTGATGACAAGTGCAGGTCAACTTGATTTTGCTGGAACAGCAAGAATAGATGATGGAAACTGGCATCATGTTGCAGCCGTTTTTGACAATGGAACTGTTAATATATATATTGATGGAGTTTTAGACGCAACTACAACAACTGGAGCAACATTCGGTTCAAATGCGACTAGATATGGATTCATTGGAATAGGCTCTGAAGCCACCACATATAATGGCACTACTGGCCCTAATGATGAATATAATGGTGAAATGGATGAATTTAGAATATGGAATGTTGCAAGAACACAAGCTCAAATTAGAGCAAGTATGTGTAGTCATATTTCTGGAGGAACCCCAGGGTTAGATGTTTATTACAAATTTGATGAGTCTGCTGGAAATAAAATTTTTGATTATGCAACTTCCACCCCTCAAAATGCGAATATGATTAATTTCTCCGGTACTGCAAGAGTAGTTTCTGGTGCACCTATTGGTGATTTATCTGCAAATCTTTATACTGGAACTTGGACAGGTCAATCAGTTAACCTTACATCATGTTCTTCTGACGATGTAAAAATTGACAATATAACAGGAACTCCAAGCGGTGTTCACTTATATTATGTTAACAGTAATCCCAACCAAACTGGGGGGCTTATAAGCTATAATTCAGGGAATCATTATTACGGAACATTTATAGCTAATGGTACTACCCCAACTCATAATGTTACCCACTCTTATCCCAATCATCCTTTATATGTTGTTGGAGATGAAGATGATTTAACCTTAATGTATCGTTCTGATAATACAATAACTCCTTGGGATACGACCAATGCTACCGTTAATCTAATTAACGAAACTGTTGATGCTACTAATCAAAATCAAGGAGAGTTTATTTTAGATAACAATCAATTTATTTGGACAGGAACTACTAATACAGATTGGGCTACTGCCTCAAACTGGAATATAAATAGTGTTCCTTTTAGTGGTGCTTCTGTTAAAATACCAAATGTTACCAATCAGCCTGTATTAGATGGAAACAGAGCTGTTGGTAGATTATCAATAGATGTTTCTTCTTCTGTGGATTTAAATGGCTTTAATTTATCTGTGAGCAAAGATTTAACTGCCAATGGTGCTATTATATGTAATGGAGGAACTCTTATAATGAATGGAACAAAAACTCAACTCATTAATACCTCAACTTTAGCAATACAAAATATTACTATTAACAATACATTAGGTGTTGCTCTTAACTCTGGTAATCTTGATTTAACAGGAACAATGACTTTAACCAACGGATCTTTTAATACTAATAATTCTTTAACCATTGTTTCTGATGCAAGTGGTACAGGAAGAATTGCAGAAATAACAGGAGGTAGTATTACGGGAGATGTTACAATGCAACGCTATATTGATGCAGGAGCAACAAACTGGAGATTCATTTCTTCAGCTGTTGCAAATCCTACTATTACACAATTTAATGACGACTTCGTTACAAGTGGCTACCCTGGTGCATCGTATCCTAATTGGCCTTCAGCTTCCAACCCTTGGTCTTCCGTTTATTATTATGATGAAACTGTTGCAGGAGTACAAGACAATGGATACATAGCACCTACAAGTGGAGCTAATACAATTGATATTGGAGAAGGTTTATGGGTATATTCTGGAGATACTAGTATTGGTACTCAACCTTTTACAATAGATTTAACTGGAACTGCTAATACTGGAAACATCAACCTTCCTGTTAGCTATACCAATAATGGTTTGCCTACAGATGATGGCTGGAATATGGTTGGAAACCCTTACCCTTCAACTTTAGATTGGGATTCACCAAGCATTACTAAATCAAATATTAATAATGCTATTTACATCTGGAATCCGGATATTGAACAATTTGCAAGTTATGTTGGTGGTTTTGGAACTAATGGTGGTTCTAGGTATGTTGCCTCAACTCAAGCTTTTTGGGTACAAGCAAATGCTGCTTCACCATCAATTCAAGTTACCGAAGCAAGTAAATCTACTACTGATGCCACATTCTTAAAAACAAATAATAGTCTTCCATTAATCTTTAATGTTCAAAGTAACTATGGGATAGACGAAATGGTAATTAATTTAAATGATGATGCAACAACTCAATTCGATGCCATGTACGATGCTGGGAAATTGGCATCAACAAATACTAACTTACCTTACATTTGTTCTGTAAATAACAATACTGACTTATCAATCAATCAGTTTCCAGCACAAGAAATTACAGTTCCTATTAAATTATTAACCGGCGTTTCTGGTCTTCATACCATTTCTATTGAAAATATAGAAGAATATAGTGATCTAAACTGTATGTTCTTAGAAGATGTTTTTACAGGAGCAACTTATGACATTTTTAACCAGCAAACAATTACAGTTTACATCTATGACTCTACTACAGTAGCAAGATTTTTATTACATATTGGGACAAGTAATAACATAAGTGCTTTTAACCCAACCTGCAGCAATCTTAATGACGGATTAATTGTAGTTGAAAACAATAGTGCCACTGGATTTGAATCAACGTTAACTGATAGTGAGGGAAATCTTATTGCAAATAATACAAGTATTTATAATATTGATTCTATAATAAATTTAGAAGAAGGAACTTACACAATAGAAACTATTGACCCCTTTTGTGGTAGTGTTTCTGAAACTATTACAATAACTTCACCTCAACCAATTGTTGCAAACTTTAACTACACAAACAGTGCATTAGATTTTACATTTACGAATACATCGCAAAATGGCACTAGTTATTTATGGAATTTTGGAGATGGTAATACTTCAACCGATATTAATCCAGCATATAGCTATTCAACAGAAGGAACATATTTAGTTACATTAACTGTTTACCAAAATGATGATTGTTTCTCTTCAACTTCTCAATGGATTACAATTATAACAACAGGTATAGATGTTATTAAACAAGAGAATACTAATGTTTGGGTAAGAGATAATTCATTATTTATCAATACCTCAACTAATAAATTTGATACTTATCAAATTAAAAATTCGTTAGGTCAGTTACTGGTTTCTGAAAGCTTTAACAATAATAACAAAGCAAGCTACAACTTAAACAATATTAGTAGCCAAGTACTTTTTATAACGCTAATTAGTCCTAATAATTCTAAAACTATAAAAGTAGTTTACAACAAGTAACCCAAGAAAAAGAAAATTATTTTGTATTGAGCTATGTAGTTAAAAAACAAATCACTACATTTGCAGGCTCAAAAAATAATTAATTAATTAAATTTTAAACAATGCCTACAAAAATTAGATTACAAAGACATGGTAAAAAAAGATACTCTTTTTACCACGTTGTAGTAGCTGACAGCCGTGCCCCACGAGATGGGAAATTTATTGAAAAATTAGGCACGTACAATCCAAACACAAACCCTGCAACTATCGATATTGATTTCGATAGAACTTTGCACTGGGTTAAAACAGGAGCTCAACCTACTGATACCTGTAAAGCTCTTTTATCTTACAAAGGAGTGGTTTACAAAAACCACCTTGATAAAGGTGTTCTAAAAGGTGCAATGACTCAAGAACAAGCTGACAAAAAATTTGCTGCTTGGCTAGAAGAAAAAGCTGGTAAAATTGACGGTAAAAAAGACAATTTAGCTAAAGCTGCAGATGCAGATGCTAAAGCGAGATTTACTGCTGAACAAGATGCAAACGCTAAAAAAGCTGCTGAAGTTGCTGCTAAAAACACTCCTCCTGTAGAAGAGGTTGTTGAAGAAGCTGCTCCAGAAGTAGAAGCTGCTGCTGAGGAAACTCCAGTTGCTGAAGTTGCTCCAGAAACTACTCCTGAAGTTGTTGAAGAACCTAAAGCAGAAGTTGCTAAAGAGGAAGCTCCAGCTAAAGAAGAAGAGAAAAAAGACGCTGAATAAGTAACTATGAATATTGAAGAGTGCTTTTATTTAGGTTACACTTCTAAAGTTCATGGTAAACAAGGAGAACTCATCGCTAAATTAGATGTAGATTCTCCTGAGAAATACAAAAAATTGGAATCAGTCCTTATCCGAGTTCATAAACTGGATAATGTGCTGATTCCTTTTTTTATTACCTCAGCCCAAGTTCTAAACAACGGAACTATCAAATTTAAAATAGACGGTGTTGATTCTCTCGATTCAGCTAAAGAACTTATTGGAAAAGAGCTTTATTTACCGTTAACACAATTGCCAAAATTAACCGGTAATAAGTTTTATTACCACGAAGTTGTTGGCTTTACTGTTGTGGACGAAATAAAAGGAGAGCTCGGAATTATTAAAGAAATTTTAGATTACCCTACTCAAGCTATTATCGAAATAACACACCCAAGTCAGAAAGAAATTTTAATACCAATTACCGACCAAGTAATTAAAAATGTAAACAAAGAAGAGCAACTTATTGAAGTTATAGCTCCTGAAGGTTTAATTGAATTGTATTTAGACTAGATATTTTTATTCCCCTCCGAGGAGGGCTAGGATTGGGTTTTTAACTTCAATTGCATTACTCCTGCAATTGAGTTTGCACTATTCAACATTCGTTGAGCTTTTTCTCCTTTATAATGTTCATTTACTGTTTCTGCTAACAATGCCAGCCAACGATTAAAATGAATAGCTTGAAGCTTCTCTTTTGTATTTAGTTGAAAATGAATATCCATTACATTTTTCTTATACCCATTTGCATTTAACAACATATTTTCCCAAAAATTGGTTAATGATGGTAAATGCTTTTTCAAATTCAATTGAGCAACATCAGTAAAAATGTAGCCAATCAAATCATCTTTTAGCATTTTAGAATAAAACTCATTCATTAAAAATGCAATATCTTCCTTGCTTTCGATGTCTCTCATTTAAATGTGAAATTAATGAACAATTTCCATATTCATAAGTTCTTCCGTAACCTCATCATCAAACTTTAACTCATCCATTTCAACATATAAAGTCGTGTAATCAAATTGAGTGTATTTATTAAACTCTTCATCCGTTAAGTTATACTCTAAATCATTATTATTCAGCGGTAAGATGCTATATAAAAACAATCCTATAATCAATGAAGCAGCAATAGGGAGATAGTAAGTTATTTGTATTTTTCGAGTATGTTTTTTTTGAAATGCTTCTTGTAATTTAGGCAATGTAGCTCCTGAAACATTTAATTTTTGTTGCTCTAACTTCATTGATAATGATAATTGCTGAAAAAATTCTGAATACTCGCAATATTGCTGTTTTGTAATTAAAGATAATACATACTTCTCCTCTTCTTCATTTAAAGACTCATATTTTTTTGTCTTTAGAAGTTCTTCTAACTGTTCTGTAAAATAAATGTCCATAATTAAAAATATGTATTAAATTCTTTTAATTTTTCAGCTAAGGTTTTAGTTACATAAAACAATCTTGATTTTACTGTTCCTTCAGCACAATTCATAATTAAACTAATTTCTTTTATAGATAACTCTTGTTGATATTTTAATATAAATGTTTCTTTATGATTTTTACCTAGATTATTTAAATGTAGTGTTAATTGCATGTTAAAATAATCCAGATCGTGTTGATTAGGATTAATCACCACACTTTCAATGGTATTTAAGCTATACTCCTCTTGAAATTTCTTTAGATTTTTACCTTTTCTGTATTCATTTTTACACATATTATATGCTAATGTATAAATCCAAGTAGAAAATTTTTGAGAGGCGTCAAATTTCTCAGTTTGCTCAATAATTTTTAAAAATAAACTTTGTAAAAAATCATTTGCCTTTTCTTGGTCTTGGTAAAGTTTAGAGTAGAAAAAATAGAGCATTTTTTTTGAGTACCTCTTATACATCTCATTAAAGGCTTCTTCTTTTCCTTTAACAATAAATAGCATTAGTTCTTCATCAGAACTAATGCTATAATTATGTTGAAAACGTAATCTCAAGACTATTCCTCAAAAGAAGTATTAGAAGGCTTCATTGATAAATTTTTTCCCGTACTTGTTGTTTCTTTACTTACTTCTTCAAACTGCAAATCGTCTAACCAAGCTTCTCCTGTTTGAGACAATAAAACCCCATAATTTATTCTTGTGCTTGATTTTGGGACATCTAAAACAATTTCATATTTAGTCCAACCTGTTGTTCCTTTTATTTTTCTATCTCCCATATTATCAAAACTCAACGAATGTTTCTTCTGACCATCAACTCTCATCCACATTCCAACCCAACCATTAACATCTTTTGTCTTGATGTAACCAGTCAACCTCATCTTTTTTCCTAAATAATTATCTGCTGAAAAAGCTTGCATTATAGTACCAAACTTATCTTTTATCTTTGGTTTAATAGACTTAATATATGCAACCTTTCCTTTTCTTTCATTATCATTAACAACTCCAATTTCATATAGGGACTTATCACTTCCTCCCATACTCCAGCCCTTAATTTGTAATAATTCTACTTTAAATGCAAAGCTTGAAAATGCGATTACAAATAGCAAGATAATTTGTTTTAAACCTAACTTCATATTTTTAAATTTTTATGGATTTAGAACTTAATACACCTAAAAAGTCAAAAGGTTCAATTTATTTTCAAGAAGATTATTCCTATTTAAACTTAATTTCTTGTAACGACAAAGGTAATTCTTTTGCTAGCGACCAAAATTCTATTTCTATTGGGCATAAACCGATGGATTTTCGCCTAATATTAAGTTCCTCTGGGTTTTCTACCTTATCATCATTAGTATAGTTTAAACTTGTTAAATAAATTTGAGGCTCTTCCTTATATACTCTAACTCTATCTTTAAGTTGACCATAAACAAAAGGCTTTAACCTCCCTTTTTCTAATTCTTCCAATAAAAATGGTTTTATTTTTTTCCATTTAAAACTTTCTTTTTCAACCTCAGCTATATACTTATACTTGATTAAATTAAGTGCATCGAAAGCAGCTCCACCAATTTTCTTATAAGTTGGGAATCCCTTTTCAAGTATTAATTCCGTTAGTTTTTCAAAGTTTAAAGAATCTTGCTTTTCAACCTCCAAGATATCAATTGAGTCCTTCAATTCATATACAATATCGCCATCAATAGTTTCAACTCTTTTATACTTTGTTTTGTTTGCTATATTTTTTATCAATTCAATTTCTTTAATATAAGTAGAATCCAAGTTTAAATTTGCTATTGCATTTACATATTCCTGATGCCATTTGTCGTAATTCAATTCAAAAACAATGTTTAAATGGCTATTTCTAAACTTATCTAAGTCGTACATTCTTTCAATAGCTGCTTTTGTAGTTCCAAGTTTTACCATTTTTTCAAGGTAAAATAAAGATTTATCGAACTCATTGTTTAGCGAATAAATCCTAGCAAAAAAATAATAAACTTGCCCATTTACATATCTGTTATCTTTTAGTGAATCGACATATTGAGTTGCTTCTTGATACAAACCTCTATTATAATAGCCTTGCATCATTTTATAATTTACATCAAACTGATAATGTTACTCTGCAAAAGATTGTGCATTAGCAATAACTGATAAAAAGAAAATTAGGCTTAATAGTGTAAATACTAGTTTCATCTCGTTTTTATAAAATAAAAATCAATCTTATTATCTCCTCCTTCTATCCAAGCATTAATGTTTTCTCCGTCTTTGTAATAACAAATTCTGTTTGGAAAATCATGCTCTTTATTCTCGAAAATTAATTGTTCTGAGTGTTCAGAGATTAATTCAAACAAAACGGGTTCTCCTACATTTTGGTCAAATACTAACGGAATATAATAGATAATATTTTCTTTTTGAATAATTTGAATGGTTTCGGTTAGTGTGGTGTCGTATTGGGTAACATTATACGATTTTCCAATAAAGAGCGTATCATTTTCTTGCTCCCAAGTTTCAATAATCAAGTTATTTCCTGCAACCATTTCTCTACTTCCCAACAACCAATTTAATTGATTAAGATTTATCGTTTCTTTTGGAGTGCAGCTAGTTATAAAAATTAAAACAACTACGAATAATTTAATGCTCTTCTGTTCCAATATGTCCATTTTCATACCCTTCTTTTATCATTTCCTTTAACACTTCTTTATCAACATCCGCTAATTTATTGATGTACAAACAACCTTTACCAGTTTTATGCTTACCCAACCTGCCTAGCATTTCATCAGCCTTAGAAACATCACACCCCATTAAGTACAACGAAATTTTTGCCTTACGAGGAGAGAACCCCACTTTAAACCAATCCCCTTCTCTTCCACTTGCATATTTATATCTTACATCTCCAAAACCAATAATTGATGTTCCCCACATACGAGGTTCTTCTTTAGTAATGGTTTTCATCATTTCTAAAATTTCAAACCCGTCTTTTCGTTTACCTTCATGTTCTACCGAATTAATGAAATCTTCTACGCTAAGTACTGTTTTTTGTGTTTTGTTTTCTGCCATTTTACAAGTGATTAAGTAATGATGTTATGAAGTAAAAATAATAAAAGTTAACGTCATCCTATGGAATACTACGAAGTGAATCAATCTCATCACAAGATTGCTTCGTTCCTCGAAATGAACGAATCAGTATGACTTTTCCCAGTCTTTATAAACAGGCTCGTAGCCTTGTTTACGAATCATTTCATCTATTTGAGTAGTTGGACGCTCATCGGAAATTTCAAATTGCTCTAACGACTGAGATTCTACCACATAACCGCCCGGATTTGTTTTACTTTCTGCACTAAAAGTAGTGGCTCCTAATTTTACAATGTTATTCCTGAATTTTTCCGATTCACGCGTTGATACCGACAATTCTAATTCTTCATTTAACAAACGATAAGCACAAATTAGCTGCACTAAATTTTTATCAGTTACCTCAACTTTTGGTTCTAGACCGCCTGCGTTGGGGCGTAATCTTGGAAATGAAATTGAATACTTAGTTTGCCAATATTTTTGTTCTAAATAGTTGAGATGCAACGCAGTGAAAAAACTATCTGTTCTCCAATCTTCTAATCCTAACAAAGCTCCCAAACCAATCTTGTAAATTTTAGCTTCCCCCAACCTATCTGGTGTTTCCAATCGATAATTAAAATTAGATTTTTTACCTTTTGGGTGATGAATTTTATAATCTTCTTTATGATAGGTTTCTTGATAAACCAATACGGTATTAACTCCAGCAGCAATCATCACATCGTATTCTTCTTTATCTAAAGGTTGAACTTCTATAGAAATATGTGAAAAATATGGTCGAACCACCTCAACAGCATGTGCTAAATAATCTACCCCAACTGCTTGGTTTGCTTCTCCGGTAACTAATAAAATGTGATCGTACCCCAATGATTTAATGTGTTTAACTTCTTTTAAAATTTCATCATCCGTTAAGGTTTTACGAGGAATTTTATTGGTAAAACTGAAGCCACAATAAGTGCAGATATTCTGACATTCATTACTCAAATACATTGGAATGTACATTTGCACTGTTTTACCAAATCGCTTTTGGGTTAATTGATGGCTCATTTGAGCCATTTGTTCTAAATAAGGTTCTGCAGCTGGAGAAATTAAGGCTTTAAAATCTTCTAAGTCTCGTTTGGTTTTAGTTAAAGCACGCTCAACATCCACAATAGTTTTATTGTAAATACTTGCTTTAGTTTCATCCCAATTATAGGTATCGAATAATGTTGTAAACATTTTTATAGTTCTATGTCATCCTGAATAATATTTTAACTGAAATTTATTTCAGATTAAAATGAAGTGAAGAATCTAATTTTTCTTTACTAAAAAATAGACTCTTCGTTTTAAGTTGTTATTCTATTTCTTCATTCAAAAAATTTCCATTCAGAATTAAATTTATTTATTAATTGTTCTTTTTTAACTCTTGTCCATCCTTTTATTTCCTTTTCTCTTTCAATTGCACATTCAATCATCTGATGTCTTTCCCCATAAATCAAATAATAACATTTGTATTTTGAAGTAAAGGAATCTGAATGTATATTTCCTTTATGTTCATTCAATCTTCTTCTTAAATCATTGGTCACTCCTGTATATAAAACCGTCTTTTTATAATTTGTTAATTTGTAAACAAAATAATTATGACTCAATTTTTCATGTTATTAGATTCTTCACTTTGTTTTACTCCCTCAACTAAAGTTTCGATAAAACTTCGTTCAGAATGACATTCAATCTTAATCTAAAAAACTTGTTAATGGACTACTTGCTACCGCCTTGTTTGTTTGAGCTCCTAACCGAGCTTCATAAGCCATTCGACCTGCCTCTACTCCTATCTTAAAAGCTTTTGCCATTTGTACAGGATTATTAGAAACAGCAATAGCCGTATTTACTAATACAGCATCTGCACCTAACTCCATAGCTTTAGCAGCATCTGATGGCGAACCAATTCCTGCATCAACGACAACCGGCACATTACTCTGTTCAATGATGATTTCTAAAAAATCGATGGTTCTTAATCCTTTATTGCTTCCTATTGTTGAACCTAATGGCATTACAGCTGCCACCCCAACTTCTTCTAATCGCTTACATAAAACAGGATCTGCATGAATATATGGTAAGATAATAAAACCTTTTTTCACCAACTCTTCTGCTGCTTTTAAGGTTTCTATTGGGTCAGGCATTAAGTATTTTGGATCAGGATGAATCTCTAGTTTTAACCAGTTGGTTTCTAAAGCCTCACGAGCTAATTCTGCAGCAAAAATAGCCTCTTTAGCCGTTCTAACACCAGAGGTATTTGGTAGTAAAGCCCATCCTTGACCCCTCCCAAAAGGAGGTGAACTCAAATGGTGTAAAATATTATCCGAATGATTTTCCGTATCAATACGTTTTAACGCTACTGTAATTAATTCTGATTCTGATGCAGCAAGAGCTTCTGCCATTAAGGTGTTCGAACTAAATTTTCCTGTTCCTGTAAAGAGTCTTGAATTAAATATTTTATCTGCTATTTTTAACATAGTAAAGTATTTGAGTTATTTAGTAGTTATGGAGTTAAGTGTTAAATTTTCTTTGGTTGCTATTGCTTCATAAATGACTTCAGTTAATGAAAAATCATTGGTCAATAATCCCGAAACAGCAATTCCATCCACTCCGGTTTTCATTAATTCTATTACATCTTCTAATTCAATTCC
>CAXBPN010000048.1:0-13438 GCA_963977515.1 uncultured Flavobacteriales bacterium | reverse complement strand
TATCAAAAATCATTTTTACGTTGATGCTTCTGTTTGCTGTGCAATCATTAACTGCTCAACAAAAAGAGCAGATGTTTATTTTTCAAATAGAAGGGAACAATTATATCAAAAAGAATTATGATAAAAACGGAGAATTAATAAATTCACAAACTTTTATAGTAGGAAAAATTATAATAAATAAGGAGCAATACGTGATGCCTCTAAAAATTTACCTCTATAATAAAAAAGGAGAGCTAGAAGATAGTGCAATAACAAACTATAGCTGTAAACCTTCTGACAATAAAGTATTGATGAATATTTTTCCTTTTGGAAATTTCAGTTCTGATAAAACAGTAAAAGTAGCTTTAAGTAATGGAGAGTTGTATCCCGAAAACATCGTTGAAGGAGGTAATTTAGATGAAGTAGCATTTTCAGCATCTATTGAGGGAGGAGTGGCAGGAGCATTTGGCTCGAGTACTAAAATTAAAATATACAACAGAAAAATAATAAAGGTAAATGCTAATCAAGGAACTTATCATATTACATCAAAAATTGAAATAAAAGCATATATGTTTGGAATAAAGCTAGGTACAATAACTTATCTTGTAGATGAAGTTATCAGCAAGAAAAAAGGAATTTTAGAACAAAAATTTAAAGAAGATACAGGAGAATATTTTACTATTCAACTCAATAATAAATAAACCTTAAAAAGTATAAATTATGAAACAGCAACATAAAGAAAATATGGACCATAGCAAGATGGATCACTCAAAAATGGATCATAGCAAAATGCAACATGATCATGGCAATGCACCGATGGGAATGGCAGGTCATGACCATCACAAAATGATGATAGAAGATTTTAAGAAACGCTTTTGGGTTTCTACACTAATTACGATACCTGTTTTAGTGTTCTCCCCCATGATTCAAAATTTTTTCGGATACGAATGGTTACTTCCGGGTAATCCCTATATACTTTTTGCCCTTTCAACCATCGTTTATTTTTGGGGTGGATGGCCATTTCTAAAAGGGTTTTACAGCGAAGTAAAAGCCAAAGGGCCTGGAATGATGACCTTGATTGCCATGGCTATAAGTGTAGCTTATTTTTACAGCACAGCCACCGTTTTCGGATTGAAAGGAGAAGATTTTTTCTGGGAACTCGCCACCTTAATAGTAATTATGTTACTGGGGCATTGGCTGGAAATGAAATCCGTGCTGGGGGCTTCAAAAGCATTGCAACTATTGGTAAGCATGATGCCGGCTGAGGCTCACCGTATAAATGGAGATAATGTGGAAGACATTAAACTGGAAGACCTTTTAAAAGATGATACCATATTGATTAAACCGGGAGAAAAAGTACCCGCAGATGCCATTATAATAGAAGGAGAAAGCTACCTGAACGAATCAATGCTAACAGGAGAATCAAAACCCGTAAAAAAAGGAGTTGGTAATAAGGTAATAGGAGGTTCTTTAAACGGAAATGGTTCGTTTAAAGCTAAAGTAGAGCATACCGGAAAAGACAGCTATTTAAACAAAGTTATCAAACTAGTTGAAGAAGCTCAAAAAAGTAAATCTAAGATGCAAAACCTTTCCGACAGGGCAGCTAAATGGCTTACCTATTTAGCCCTAACCATAGGTTTTGGCACGCTCGCCACTTGGTTAGTTTTAGGCTATCCTTTTGTATTTGCTCTCGAACGTATGGTAACCGTTATGGTTATTGCTTGTCCTCACGCATTAGGCTTAGCAATCCCACTCGTTGTAGCTATTTCAACAGCTGTTTCAGCACAAAATGGTTTGCTTATCCGTAACCGAACAGCTTTTGAAGAGGCCCGTAAAATATCTACCTTAGTTTTTGATAAAACAGGAACGCTTACCAAAGGAGATTTTGGCGTAACCCGTTACGAATCTGTTTCTGATAAGCACGATAAAGAAGAAGTATTGCGTTTGGCAAGTGCATTAGAACAAAGTTCTGAACATCCTATTGCTGTTGGTATTATCAAAAAAATAAAAGAGCTGAAAACAGCCATACCACAAGTAGAAAACTTTAACGCCATAACAGGAAAAGGAGTAGAAGCTAAAGTAGAAGGATTTGAAGTAAAAGTAGTAAGTCCGGGTTACCTGAAAGATAAAAATATAACTGTACCGGAAACCGCTTTTAGCAATGCTGCTGAAACCGTTGTTTTTGTAATTATTAATGATCAACTGGCTGGTTTTATTTCCTTATCGGATGAGATTCGTCCGGAATCCTATGAAGCCATTAGAAAATTTAAAAAGAATGGCATTAAAGTAATGATGGCAACAGGAGACAATGAAATAGTAGCCAAAGCAGTTAGTGATGAATTAGGATTGGATGGATATTATTCAGAAGTGTTGCCACACCAAAAAGTAGAAATAGTTAAAGAACTACAAGCCAAAGGCGAATTTGTGGCAATGACCGGTGATGGAGTGAACGATGCTCCGGCATTAGCTCAAGCAAATGTGGGGATTGCGGTAGGTTCAGGAACAGACGTAGCAGCAGAAACTGCCGATATTATATTGGTGAACAGCAATCCACAAGATATATTAAACCTTATACTATTTGGAAAAGCTACCTACAAAAAAATGATTCAAAACTTACTATGGGCAACAGGTTACAATGCTTTTGCCATTCCATTAGCCGCAGGTGTTTTATATACTCAAGGATTTGTATTAGGACCTGCTGTTGGAGCAGTATTTATGAGTTTAAGTACCATAATTGTAGCTATTAATGCTCAGTTATTAAAAAAACAGATTAACAAGGTATAATAAGAGAATATAAATGGAGAATTTTTTATTTTTAACCTGAGTTCGATATAAAAAACAAACATTGTGTTGAAAATCAACAAACCACGTCATTGCGATGATTGAAGTGCAACGAAAAGAAGAAGCAATCTCACAAATAAGAATGAGATTGCTTCAAATTATGCACTAACGCTTATAATTTTCGCAATGACGAGTTGATTTTCAGTTGCTTAAAGTAAATTCTACTTCGAAATCAGGGGTTTAAATTAAAAACTGCTTAATAATGAGAACACATTTAAAAAGAATAACAGTTGTTGGGTTTATATTTTACGGACTACTTTCCTGTTCAAAACACGATGATAGCGATCAAGGAGTAAATGAAATTCGATTAGAGTATAAAGAATTTCATCCATTTCAATTAAGCGTTAAATCAGGTACGTCTGTTTTATTTAAAAATACTGGAGGCGGAGGAACACACTCGGTAACCGGAAATTTATTTAATAGTGGAAAAATAAAAGTAGATGAAGCTTATTCCTATACATTTAATACAATAGGAAGATACTCGTTTTATTGTTCTTACCATTCAGATAATAGCCAAGAACGAGTGGCAATAATTGTAGAATAGATAAAAATATAGCTTAAAATTGATATGAAATAGCCACGTTCAAAAGCACACAAACATTGATGAAGATAAACAGGCGTATTCCATGAGACTTAATTAAAACAATAAATATCTGCATATGAAAATATACATAAAAAATATGGTTTGCGATAGATGTATTTTCGTTGTTAAATCTTTGTTGAGTGATATAGATTTAATTCCACTGTCAATTAAATTAGGTGAAATCAAGTTAGCTAAAAATGAACTTACTTCGTCTCAAATAATATCACTACAAGAAAAACTAGAATCTTTTGGCTTTGAATTATTGGATGATAAAAACAGTCAGTTAATAGAAAAAATTAAAAATGAAATTTTGCAATATGTTAATCATCAGCTTACAGCTATAAGAAAAAGAAAAGTCTCTGATTATTTGAGCGAAAGATTAGAATATGATTACAAATACATTAGTAATTTATTCTCTACAATTTCTGGAGTAACCATTGAGCATTACCTTATTCAATTAAAAATTGAAAAAGTGAAAGAGCTATTATTTTATAATGAATTAACATTAAATGAAATAGCATTTCAAATGGGTTATAGCAGTGTTGCTCATTTAAGTAAACAGTTTAAAAAAGAAACAGGATTAACACCTAGTTTTTTTAAAACAATAAAAGATGCAAAAAAAAGAATGCCATTAGATAAACTGTAAATTAGACAACTCTTTAGATAAATTGTATAACAGATGAGCAGACAACAATATTAACTTTGATTAAAATATATAAGCTATGAAACATACATATAAAGTAATAGGAATGAGTTGCGATAGTTGCAGAACTAAAGTAGAAAAAGCACTAAACGAAATAAATGGAGTTACAAAAGCAGCCGTTACCTTGCCCGATAGTGCAGTGGTTGAGATGGATACTCATATTGCTACCGAAACAATGCAGGAAGCTTTAACTAAGGTGGGTAATTATACCATTGAAGTAGCACATCATCCAGAAGCAAAGTCGGAAGTTAAGGAAAGTAGTTCTTGTTGTGGCGGAGGTGCTACTTCAAAAAAAGAGGAAAAAACATCTTGTTGTGGCGGAGATCATTCTCCTAAAAAGGAGGCACATCAACATCATCACCAAACTCCAAAACAAAATGGCAATGGAACATATTATTGTCCGATGCACTGCGAAGGAGAAAAGACTTATGATAAACCGGGCGATTGTCCGGTATGTGGAATGCACTTGGTAGAGCAGCCAAAAGTAGTTTCCGGACAACAATATACGTGTCCAATGCACCCTGATGTAATAAAAGATCAACCCGGTTCTTGTCCCATTTGTGGAATGGATTTAATCCCACTAGAACCAAGTGAGAGCGAAGAACAAAAGGTGTATAAAGGATTAGTAAAGAAAATGATTATTGCTACTGTATTTTCTGTTCCTGTTTTTATTCTAGCGATGGGAGATTTATTTACGGAGAATCCTTTTGAAAAAATAATGAGCCTCCAATACTGGGGTTGGGTACAATTAATTTTAACTATTCCTGTAGTTTTTTATGCTTGTTGGATGTTTTTTGTAAGAGCTTGGAAATCTATTGTAACTTGGAATTTAAATATGTTTACTTTAGTAGGAATAGGAACGGGAGTAGCATTCCTGTTTAGTGTGGTTGGATTAATTTTTCCGGATATTTTTCCAGATGAATTTAAAACCGAAGTTGGAACAGTTGAATTGTATTTTGAAGCAGCAGCTGTTATTTTAAGTTTGGTGTTATTAGGTCAATTATTAGAAGCGAGAGCTCACAGTCAAACCAGTGGAGCCATTAAAGAATTGTTAAAATTAGCTCCATCTGAAGCAGTTTTAGTAGAAAATGGAGTGGATAGAGTTATTTCCATTCACGATATTGTAGTAGGTAATTTATTACGAGTAAAACCAGGAGATAAAATTCCTGTTGATGGTAAAATTACAGATGGACATAGTAGCATAGACGAATCTATGATTTCCGGAGAACCCATTCCGGTAGATAAAAAAGAAGGTGATAAAGTAACTTCAGGAACTATTAACGGAAATAAATCTTTTGTAATGGTAGCCGAAAGGGTAGGTGCTGATACACTACTTTCTCAAATTATACAAATGGTAAACGATGCCAGTCGTTCTCGTGCACCTATCCAAAAATTAGTAGATACCATTTCAAAATACTTCGTTCCAATTGTAATCGTTGTAGCATTAATAACATTTGGAATTTGGGCAGCTTTCGGACCAGAACCAGCTTATGTTTACGGATTTGTAAATGCCATTGCAGTACTTATAATTGCGTGTCCTTGTGCAATGGGATTAGCTACTCCAATGTCGGTAATGGTAGGAGTTGGAAAAGGAGCTCTTTCGGGAGTTTTAATTAAAAATGCCGAAGCTTTAGAAACCATGAATAAAGTCAATGTATTAATTACCGATAAAACCGGAACCATAACCGAAGGAAAACCATCCGTAGAAAAAGTCTATGCAATTGATGGAAATAATGAAGAAGAATTATTACAGCAAATAGCATCCTTAAACCAATACAGTGAACATCCATTGGCAGAAGCTGTAGTTAAATATGGAAAAACAAAAGGAGTTCAATTAATTGATGTAAAAGATTTTGAAGGGGTTACTGGAAAAGGGGTGATTGGTACCGTTGAAGGTAAAAAAGTAGCTCTTGGGAATGTGAAATTATTAGAAAAAGTAAATGCAACTATTTCGGACGATTTAAATGCTAAAATTATAGCAGAACAAAAATTAGGGAAAACGGTTTCTTATATTGCTGTTGATGGTAAAGCAGTTGGTTTTGTTGCCATTTCTGATGCCATAAAAGAATCCAGTAAAAGAGCAATTACCGAACTAATAAGTATGGGTGTTGAGGTAATTATGATGACAGGAGATAATGGGAATACTGCAAAAGCTGTGGCAGATACATTAAATTTAAGTGATTTTAGAGCAGAATGTTTACCAGAAGATAAATTGAACATGATTAAAGAACTCCAAGCAAAAGGCAAAGTAGTAGCTATGGCAGGAGATGGCATCAACGATTCACCGGCATTGGCTCAAGCAGAAGTTGGAATAGCAATGGGAACAGGAACAGATGTTGCCATTGAAAGTTCAGAAATCACTTTAGTAAAAGGAGATTTACATGGAATAGTAAAAGCTAAAAATCTTAGTCATGCGGTAATGAGAAACATTAAGCAAAACCTGTTTTTCGCATTTATCTATAATATTTTAGGAGTGCCAATAGCAGCAGGTGTATTATATCTTGTTGGTATAGAAATTTTGCTTTCTCCAATGATTGCAGCTGCAGCAATGAGTTTTAGCTCAGTTTCTGTTATTGTAAATTCATTAAGGTTGAGAAGTGTGAAAATTTAATTCGATTGAAGTTCCTATTTCAAATATTGAGAATAGTTAATTTTCTTATTTCCTTATCTGTTATAGGAACTTTAATTTATTTGTTAAAAAAAATCGTTTATTAGATGTTAGGTTTGAATAGAGTGAGAAAAGATTAATAGTAGTTTAAAGTGGAAGAAATAGATTTAAAAAATAAATTTATCAGAATCTTACTTAAAAAAATGTCATTATCGATATTTTTAGTGGGAGTGATGGCTTTATTTTATTTTTATGCAATGTTCTTTATAGACCATAAAAATCATCTAATTATATATGTAATTATTCTTTTTGCTGTCTTTAAAACAATTACACTTTCGTACAATACCATTAAACAATTGTCAAGAATAGTAAAAAAATGCCATTCTTTTAATCAACTTTTATGGATATTTGGGTTACTAATTGGTCTCAGTATCTTTTCTTTTGCGACTGATTACACATGTTTATTCATGTTTAATAATCAATCTTTCATCGGCACCTCTTTTGGAAAAAATTATTTTTCGGAGTTATTTCAATTTTTTTATTTTAGTTTGACTACTTTTTCAACTTTAGGTTATGGGGATATTTCTCCGGCCTCTAATCCTGCCAGATTCTTAGTTATTTTAGAGGTATTTCTTAGTTTTTTAATAATAGTTTTTGCCGTATCAAATATTTCTAAGATACACATAACTGAAAATATTAATGACAATAAGTGAATATGAAAATAATAGTTAAATAAACATTTTCTGGACCTCTTGCCTTTGCTTATACTCTCGTTAAAAGAATAGAAATTCAAAAAATAAATCCAGAAGGAATTATGATTGGGTAAAAACCAAATATTTATTTCGTATATTTGGTGGTTCAAAAATGAAGTTGTTTAATAAAATATCTACTAAAACAAGTGCTTTTATCTTGTTATTTTCCTTTTTAGGGATATACATGATTAATATTAGCTGTTCTATTGGAAATGTTGTTGGGGAGTTGGATTTGTTTTCTCAAACGGAACATAACCACGATAATCATAGCCATTCAGATGGACATCAGCATAGCAATGGAGATGAAAAATCAAACGATAAAGAAGATGATGGATGTTGTGGTGATGACGCAACTGCATTCTTTTTATCTGTAGCATCTGCTCCTACAACTCATATAGAACTTAATTTTTCTCCAACTCAACTTGCAGTTTTAAGTTTTGAGTGGAATGATTTTTTAACGCTGAACCCTTCAGTAGATTATTTCTCAGAATCTCGACCACCACCTGACATTTTACCGAGATTTCCTGATACACGGATTTTTATCCAGTCTTTTCAAATTTGATTTCATTTTTTTAAGTGTAGTATAGCCATGCTATGCCATTTTGTGTTTATATGTGCTATAAACATAAGTATCCTTATTTTTAAATAAATAGTGTGCCAAATCAGATTTGAACAAACAATAAAACCAATGGAAAACCTAGAAAACCAATTCTATGCTATTTTAACGGAAAAAATTTTAGTTAAAATAGAAGATATTAACGATGATGCCCGATTTTTAACAGAGCTTGAGTTTGATGCCATGGAGATGGTTGATTTAATAAAGGAAATTGAAAATGAATTTAAAATTTCAATTCGGGGAAGGGATATAAAACATTTTATTACAATAGGAGATGCCAAAAAATACCTTAAAAATTGTTTACAATTAGTTGGTAAGTAGCTTTTGGGTTTAAGGAAGTTATTGAAACAAAACATTTCAACACCATTTTTGGAACAATAAGATTAATACAAGGAAAAAATAATAATAAATATGAAAGAATGTTGTAAAACAGGCGATGAAAAGCCAAGGAGTAATTATCAAAAATACAGGATGTATTTCATATACATTGTATTAAGTGCGATTTTGCTTTTTGTAATAACCACTGGTTTTGTTAAACATGGAGAGGAAACCCCTCATGGAGGAATTATTGCTCACGTTCAAAATGGTTATGCCATAGAAAAAGTAAAAGGAATTAAAAGAATGTACTTTTACCTTTTATATGATGATGAGAATACCACTATTACAGATGAAAATTTAAAAGGAAACGTAGAGTTTACTTTAAACGATGGAAAGAAAGAAAATTATGAGTTAACACTCTCAAAAGATTTACAGGCATTAAAGATTATTTTTACCGAAAAGAAAAAAATTAAATCAACACGAGTTTTGATCAATTATAAAAAAATGAATTTTAAAACCATATATAAATAAATTAAAAATTAAACAAAATGAAAAAACAAATTTTAACAATTGGAACAGCAATGCTATTTATAGTAGGAAGTGCAACATTTATCGGTTGCGGTAATTCAGAAAATCATGAAGATGAAAGCCATGAACATGCAGAAGGTGAAGAACATGTAGAAGAAGGGCATGACCATTCAGATGGACATGCACATGAGCATGCAGAAGAAGGTGGAGAGCATCACGAAAATACAGCAGCATTTGAAGGCGAAAAAGTAAAAGATTTATCACTTATAATTGATGCCTATTTAGAGTTAAAAAATAATTTAGTGCTAGATGATGAAGCTGCAACAGCAGAGGCATCAGAAAAGATGTTAGCTGCTTTTAACGGATTTGATAAATCATCATTAGACGAATCTAAAGCAACCGAATATGCTGAAATAGAAGAAACTGCGGTTGAAAATGCTGAACACATTGCAAAAAGTGAAATATATCATCAAAGAGAACATTTTGTTGGTTTAAGTGAAGATATAAATGATTTAATTGCTTTAGTGGGAACTAATCAAAAACTGTATTTAGACTTTTGCCCGATGGCAAATAATAATAAAGGAGCTACTTGGATAAGTGAAATCGAAGAAATTAACAATCCATATATGGGCTCAAAAATGCCAACATGTGGTAAAATTCAGCAAGAATTATAATAAATGAAATGGATTAAAAAAATAGTGGTTGTTGTTTTGGTTGCTTTAGTGGGGATACAGTTTTTCCCCGCTAAACGCAATCAAGATAAAACCATTCTGAGTTCAGATTTTACCAAAACGTATGATGTACCAGTCAATATTCAAACTATTTTAAAAACCTCTTGCTATGATTGCCATAGTAATTATACAGAATATCCATGGTACAATAAAATTCAACCGATTACATGGTTGTTAGAAAATCACATAGCAGAAGGAAAAGCAGAATTAAATTTTAGCGAATTTGGAGATTATTCGAAAAGAAGAAAGAAAAATAAATTAAAATCAATAGCTAGCCAAGTAAAAGATAATGAAATGCCTTTGTCGTCATATACTTTAATTCATAGCGATGCCAAATTATCTGAAAAAGAAAAAACCGATATTGTAAGTTGGATTGAAAAAAATATAAATTAAACAATTATAACTCAATATATAGAAAACAACCTTTAACGGGAAACGTGTAGATAAAAGCATAAAAGTCTTTCTTACTTTTATGTCCAATATCTTAATAAAAAAATAAAGCCATTATGAAAAAAATATTATTACCACTTGTAGCTTTTTTCTTGAATAATATTACTGCTCAAAATACACAACAAGCACCTTGTTATTTTGATGAATACACGAATAACAAAAGTATTCTAGAAACAGAGTCTAAAATTCAAACAAAAGTTGCTCAATTAAAAAATGAAGCAAATAATAAAGCTGGGGACGATAGTGTAAAAATAATACCTGTGGTTGTTCATGTGCTGCATTATGGTGGAGCAGCAAACATTTCTGACGCTCAAATACAAAGCCAAATTGATATTATGAATGAAGATTATGGAAAGCTACCTGGTACGAATGGTGATGGAAATGGAGTAGATACTAAAGTAAGGTTTTGTTTAGCTAAAATTGACCCTAGTGGAAACTGTACCAATGGAATAGTAAGAATTTACACCGTATTAAGCTACCATAAAACTTATCAAAGAGCAATGCTAAAAGAGTTATCTTTTTGGGATAATCAAAAATACCTAAATATTTATGTAGTAAAATCTATAAACGGAGGAAGTGGCATCGCAGGATACTCTTCTTTCCCTGGCGGACCTGATGAAGAAGATGGTATGGTAGTTCTCCATAATCAATTTGGTAATATTGGTTCGGCATCGTCAAGTTTGGGACGAACAGCTTCTCATGAAATTGGGCATTGGTTTGGGTTATACCATACGTTTAATAATGGGTGTGGGACGGATGTTTGTTTGGATGGAGATTATGTGTGTGATACTCCACCCCAATTTGAACCAAGTTATGGTTGCAGTACCTTAAATTCATGTTCAAATGATGTTCCAGATTTAAATGATCAGAAAGAAAATTACATGAATTACACTAGCGATAATTGTAAAAACATGTTTACCGAGGGACAAAAATTACGAATACAAGCCACTTTAGATACGATAAGAACAACTATTTGGAGTCAAACAAATTTAATCGAAACGGGTTGTGATAGTGCTTATACAGCTCCCGCAGTATGTGGAGTTGCTGCAAATTTTGTCACATTAACACCTACATTGTGTATTGGGAATTCAACAAAATTTATGGATATATCGCTCAACGATGCAACTTCTTGGCAATGGTCATTTCCTGGAGGTACTCCTACATCATCTACAATAGAAAACCCAACGATAACCTATAATTCTGTAGGCAGTTTTGATGTTCAATTAATAGCCTCAAATGCTACCACCACAGATACTTTACTTTTGACAAATTATATAGATGTATCAACTCCAGGAATAGGTAACGCATTACCTTTTTATGAAAATTTTGATTCTGGTACTTTTCCGCCTCAAGGAATTGTTATTAATAATGCTGATGGAGGAATAACGTGGGAGTTAGACTCAGCTGCATCAGTATCTGGTAATTATTCGATAAAAATTGATAACTATATTAATACTAATTACGGCTCAGCCGACGATATTGTTTTACCAGATTTTGATTTAACTAATATTTCCAATCCATATATGACTTTTAAATGGGCTTATGCAAAATCAGACCCTTCGTATTCGGATGAGTTAGCTGTTTTACTTTCAAAAGATTGCGGAGCGAATTATACGACTATTTTTTATAAAACGCAGGCTAATTTAGTAACTGGACCAACCCAAACAACACCATTTATTCCAGATTCTACACAGTGGAAATCAGCACAAATTTCTTTGAATGCATATAGCTCAGAGCAATTTGTTCAAATTAAGATTGTAAATATTACCGATGGAGGTAATAATTTGTACATTGATGACATTAACATAGGTGATTTAACTACAGGTATAGATCAAATTAATCAAAAATCTAATTTTAATATTTATCCCAACCCAACTTCTGATAAGTTAACTATAGAATTTGATAAGAAAACAACAGATCAAAAAATTAAAATTTATAATGCAGTTGGAAAATTGATGTTATCAGAAGCTATTGACAATAAAACACACACACTTTCTGTTCATCATCTTCCGTCAGGTATTTATTATGTAGAATTATATCAAAACAACTCAAAACATACCCAGAAATTAGTAATAACTAAATAAATGTCAAGATTAAAAACATATATAATAGCAGGAGTATTGGGAATTGTGTTCTTTTCTTGTGAAAATGTAGAAAAAAATAAGAACGATGAGAGTATTCCTGTAAAACAGGAAATTATCATTCAAGAAATAGAATCTCCTGCAAAAATGAGTAGCTCAGTTCCTAATCTATTTATTAATAAAAAAGGAACAGCTTATCTTACTTGGACAGAGTCTGATGAAAATGCGAAAGCTTCATTATATTTTTCAACCTTAGTTGATGATAACTGGCAAGCACCAATAAAAATTAGTGAAGGAACTGATTGGGTAGTCAATTGGGCAGATTTTCCTTCATTAACCCAATTTGGAGATAGCTCTTTAGTTGTAAATTATTTGGTTGAAACTAACCCTGAAACCTTTGCTTATGATGTTCAACTAATGATTAGTAATGACAATGGAAAAACTTGGGAAGATTCCTTTACTCCACATACCGATAAAACACAAACCGAACACGGCTTTGTTTCTCTTGTCCCTTACCAAAATGAAACATTTATGGCAGTTTGGCTAGATGGTAGAAAATATGCTACAGGAGAAGATGAAATGACATTACGTGCTGCTATCATTAACAAACAAGGAAATGTAGAACAAGAATTTGTTTTAGACGAACGTGTTTGTGATTGTTGTGCCACTGATGCTGTGGCAACAGCTAATGGAATTTCGGTGGTGTATAGAAATAGAGATAAAAATGAAGTAAGAGATATGTTTATTGTCGAATTTAAAGATGGCAAATGGTCAGCACCTAAAATAATAGGGCAAGATAATTGGGAAATTGCGGGCTGCCCGGTAAATGGACCTGCAATTGATGTGTCTGGAAATACTACTGTAGTAGCATGGTTTACAGAAGCGAAGGATAGTGCAAAAGTAAATTTTGCTCTTTCAAACAATTCGGAATCTTTTTCTAATCCAATAAAAATAAATACGCAAGCTCCTGTTGGGAGAGTTGATGTTTGTTTTATTGATGAAAATACTGCTGCTGTAAGTTGGATGGAAACCGATGACCAGACTACCTATTTGAAAGTTCGAAAAATTAAAACAGACGGAACATTCACATTAGAAGAGCCAATTATTGTTTCAGTAATGGAGGATGCTCGTTCAAGTGGATTTCCAAAAATGATAAGAAGGAAAAATCATTTAATTTTTGCATGGACGGGAACAAAAAACCAAAGCAATATAAGAACGGCAATGGTAAACATCTCCAGCTTATAAATT
>CAXBPN010000047.1:0-13450 GCA_963977515.1 uncultured Flavobacteriales bacterium | reverse complement strand
GATTCATGCTTCTCGTTTTAATTTTTGTCAAAGTTACGAATAGTAGGAGAATTTAAACTCTTTCACCCAATTCAATTACTTCTAAATCTTTAATATTTTCCTTGTCAATGGTAAATCTAACTATGGTTTTTACTTTATGGAAACCATGCTTTCCTGCTGCTCCAGGGTTAATGTGTAGTAGCCCTAATTTTTTATCGAACATTACTTTTAAAATATGTGAATGCCCACTTATAAAAAGTTTTGGAGGATTCTTTTTTATTTTATCTCTCACATCTATTGCATAACTATTGGGATAACCACCAATATGAGTCATCCAAACATCAACATCTTCACATTTAAAGCGTAAGTTTTTTGGGAAATAGCCACGAATATCTTGCCCGTCAATATTACCATAAACCCCTCTAACTGTTGGAACGATTTTTAATAAACCATCTATTACTTTAATGGTACCAACATCGCCAACATGCCAAATTTCATCACAATCTTTAAAATACTTCTCCACTTTTGGGTCGAGATAATTATGTGTATCTGATATTAAACCAATTTTTTTCATGAATTACAAATCTATATTATTGTTATTAATAATTTTGCTGAACATAGATATTTAACTTAATTTCGACCTGATTAAAATAAAAATGAAATAATTAGGTTATTGTACCAAACAAAAATATAAAATGATGAAAAACTTAATATTATTAGTCTCGTTAGCAATTTTTAGCACTAGTTTATTCGCCCAAGAAGTAGAAACGTTGAAAGGTCAAGAAGGTGATTGGGGCTTGAGTATAAATATTTCAGGAATTATTAATGATATAAGATTAGAAAATGATAAAGATGCAAACGGGAATTATATGGTTTTTGGTCGTAAATATTTAAAAGACGATGCAGCTTTAAGATTTGGAATTAATGTAACTAGCGATAGAAATAAATGGACAAATGAAGACAGTTTAACTTTAGGTTCTGGAAATAGAGCATTACAAACAGTTGATTCATCTCGTTCAAGATTTGATTTCTCTGTATTAGTTGGTTATGAAAAACACATGGTAGGAACTAAAAGATTAGACCCTTATTTTGCTGCAGAGTTAATGCTTGGTAGAATTGGTAATACTAAAACTGATGCTACAACTACATTAAAAGATGTAACAGGAACAGATAAAACAGATTTTACTCGTCAACAAGATGGTGGTTTTACATTTGGGCTGGGGTTAATTGCTGGCTTTAATTATTTTATTGCTCCTAAATTTAGTTTGGGTGCTGAATTTGGATTTGCTTATACTTATGTGAAATCTGGAGGAGAGTTTAGTGAAAGTACAGTGAATACACCTGTAAGTGGAAGCCAATCATCAACTTTTATTTTAGGTAAGCAAGAGCAGAGTAATAGCAAAATAGGAGTATCTTCCACCTCAGGTATTGTATTATCATACTTCTTTTAAAAAAATTAACAACTATTTAACGAAACATTTTTCTTTAATTGCTAAATGTGATTGAAATTGTTCTAATTTTGATATGTAATTATTGAAAGATGAAGTTAACTATTTCAAGTTTATTTATTTTACTCTCTATTTTTTGGAATATTGGGGTTACGGATTATATAACTATAGTATCAAATCCTCTTCCTCAAACTAATGAGTCATCTTTAATTCCCGATAATTTTCATATCAATTCACCAGCTAAAAAAATTCAGTTTGAGGTAGTTTATGAAGAACTTACTGAAAACGAAGAAGAAGTAGAACATGAATTTCTTTCTTTTTTTATAGAAAATTATTTATTCCTTATTCAAGATTCAAATGTTGAAGATTTTCAATATGAAATAATCAATGAAAGTTTACCGCCTATTAAAAGGTTGTTTATTAAACTTTGCTCGCTTAAAATACCTCTTTCTTAATTTTAAGTTAACTACGAGTTAACTTTTACACTTATTTGTTAATAATACTAGCTATACAGCTTAAATAAGTGTTAATCAATCAACTTTTTTATTAATCTGAATTTTATTCAGAATTATTTCATTTTATGAATACAAATCATAAACATGTTGAGGAATTAGAAGTCGCTGTTTCTAAAACTCAAACAAATGTTAATGATGCAAGTAATGCTAAAGCTTTGTCTAATTTATTTGACGAAAACAAAGTTATTCATGAATTACATCATTATTTACCTTCGCAAAATCCGTTAAAAGATTTCGTACATCATAATTCATTGCACTCGTTTCAAGAGTTTTCTTTTCATGAAGCAATTGCTAGAGCAAATGAAATAATGGGCTACAAAGGCTATTTACAGTTAGATGAATACAAAGCTTTATACCGTGAGCATAAGATAAGTGATAAAGCAATTGAATATGCAATAACATCTAATTTAAATACTGATGATAGAACATTATGGAAAAAGAAAATATTTGCTAATGATTATGATGAAAATACCAACCAAAGGGTAGGTAGGTAGGTTGCGTGAACAATGGAAAAGTAAAATGCATATTAATTTAGATAAAGAAGTATTTCCAATTCTTTTACGATTAATAAGTAATTACTTAGATCAAGGGATAAGTATTTGGCATTTTCCAATTGTAGATAAAAGTTTCCTAGAAGCAATTAAGCACATTGAAAATAACAGTAAAGAAAGTTTATTTCGAACAAAAAAAGCCAAAGATTTACTGTTTGAGAACGATTTATCAATAACTAAACTTTTAAAATTAATAGTAGGGAAAGAGGAGTGTTTTGAACACTATCTTTTTGATCAACAATTTGCACATCCAGGATGGTCTGGTATGGTGGCTGTTTTAGAGTCTAACCCAAAACTTCTTTTTGATAAAAGAAAAATAACGCTCAATGATTTTATTATTATTGAACTGTTGTTAGAAATAGATGTGCTTTATGATAAGTATGATGATTTATGGTCACCATTAGGTTACAAAGCCAATTTAGAAAGTTACAATTTATTTAAAGAAATTGAAGACAAAGAGTTGTTTACAGTATATAAAATTTGGCAAGAAGCATATGAGTGGACGTATTATCAAGATGTATTAAGTGGTCTTTCATATTCTTTCAACAATCAAAATACTACAATTAATGATACTTCATTTCAAGCTTTCTTTTGCATTGATGATAGAGAGATTTCATTAAGACAGCATTTAGAATTGGTTGATGAAAAATGTGAGACTTTTGGTACGCCTGGTCATTACAATATTGTTGCTTATTACCAGCCAGATAAGGGTAAGTTTTTAACTAAAGTATGTCCTGCTCCTTTACAACCTAAACATGTACTTAAAGAAATCCACAAGGGTAAAACAATTAAGCGTGATTTACATTTTAGTAGAAAAACACATTCAATGTTTTGGGGATTTATTTATTCTCAAACTTTAGGTTTTTTGAGTGGTTTGAATTTGTTTAAAATAATGGTTTCGCCAAATTATTCAGCTGGAACTAATTACTCTTTTGATCACATGCATAAAGATGCTTCTTTACAAATAGAATACAATCCTAAAAAGCAAAAAAATAAAGAATATCAAGAAGGATTTACCATTGAAGAGATGACTGATATTGTTGAGTCAATTTTAAGAACAACTGGCTTAACTGAAAATTTTGCTAAACTGGTTTATTTTATTGGTCATGGAGCATCAAGTACCAATAATCCCTATTATGCAGGATATGGTTGTGGGGCTTGTTCTGGGCGACCAGGTTCTGCAAATGCAAGAGCTGCAGCTGAAATGGCAAATAGAAGTGATATACGAAGTAGTTTAGAAAAAAGAGGTTTGAAGATTCCTAATGAAACTTGGTTTATTGGGGGATTGCATGATACAACAAGAGATGAAGTTGCATTTTATGATGAAGAGTTAATTGCTGATAATCTAAAAAATGCTCATCAAGAAAATCTAGCTAAGTTTCAAAAAGCATTAGTAAATAATGCAAAAGAACGAGCTAGAAGATTTGATAATATTTCTTTAAGTCTGAATAAAAACAAAAATTACGAACTTGTTAAAAAACGTTCGCTTAAGCTTTTTGAAATTAGACCAGAATACAATCATGCAACAAATACATTGTTTATTGTTGGCAGAAGAGGTTTAACTAAAAACTTGTTTTTGGATAGAAGAGCTTTTTTAAATTCTTACGATTATAAGCAAGACCCCACTGGAGATTTGTTAGCTACAATCTTAGGCGCAGGAGCAGGTGTTTGTGCTGGAATTAACTTGGAGTATTATTTTTCTAGAGTTGATAATCATCGATTGGGAGCAGGTTCTAAATTACCACAAAATATTGTTGGACTAATAGGTGTTTCGAATGGTGTTGAAGGTGATTTGAGAACAGGATTGCCATACCAAATGGTAGAAATTCATGACCCTTTACGTTTGATGACGATAATTGAGCAAAAGCCTGAAGTTGTACTGAATGTTTTAAATAACAATCAAAATGTAAAACAATGGTATGCCAACGGTTGGATGAATTTAACAGTTTTAGATCCTAATACAGGAGATTTCTTTAATTATAAAAATGAAGAATTAGTTCCACTACAAATAGAATTAAACTCTGTTAACTCTATTACTAATATAGAGCAAATCTGCTTAACAAGCAGAGAAAATTTACCTGTTTCATTTATTAATAAAAATTAAAAGCGATGAATATAAGTTATATCATAAATTATTTTATTTTCATTCCTGCGATTGGTTTTTTAATTAGTCTTTTAATTAAAGATAAAGAAGGGAATGAAAAAATATTTGCCCGAATTTTAGAGGTATCTGCTGGATTGTCACTTTTGTTAAGTGTTTCTTTTATTGGTTATTGGTTGTTTCATGGTATGGAAACAATTAATTTAAAAGAATTAACACTTTATAAAACGCATAACTATGAATTTGTAGTTGATTTCTTTTTTGATGCTACAACAGCAACCTATCTTTTAGTAGGTTCAATGATTACTTTTTTAGTGGGTAAGTATAGCGTGTATTACATGCACAGAGAAGAAGGTTTTAAACGGTTTTTTACTACTGTTTTATTATTTTTCTTAGGTTACAACATTACTATTTTTGCAGGAAATTTTGAAACCTTATTTATAGGGTGGGAAATTTTAGGGATTACTTCATTTCTGCTAATTGCATTTTATAGACTACGATATTTACCAGTTAAAAATGCAGTTAGGGTATTTGGAATTTATAGAATAGGAGATGTAGGTATTTTAATGGCGATGTGGGCTAGTCATCATTTGTGGCATGAAAACATTACCTTTTTAAAGCTAAATAATTACGATTTAGTACATGATCACCTAGCAGGTCATACTTGGGTGGGAGTTTTTATTTCTTTAATGATTTTAATTGCTGCTGCTGCCAAGTCTGCACAGCTACCATTTTCATCGTGGCTTTCAAGAGCAATGGAAGGACCAACACCATCTAGTGCAATTTTTTATGGTTCTTTATCAGTTCACTTTGGTGTGTTTTTACTGCTTAGAACTTATCCTTTTTGGGAAAGTCAAACATCCATGAGAATATTGATAGGTGTTCTTGGATTATTTACTGCAATTGTTACCGAAAGTATTGCAAGAGTTCAATCTAATATTAAGAGTCAGATTGCTTATGCTTCAGTGGCTCAAATAGGTATAATGTTTATTGAAATAGCTTTTGGATTAAAATATTTGGTGTTGTTCCATTTTGCTGGAAATGCTTTTTTAAGAACTTATCAATTATTAGTTTCACCATCAACGGTAAGCTATTTATTGAGAGATCAGTTTTACCATTACCAACCCAAACAATCTTCTATCGAGGATACTTATTCAAGCAAGCTAAAACATGCTCTTTATTATATGAGTATGAAAGAGTTTTACCTTGATGTTATCATTAATAAATTAGTATTTAAAAATATTAAGAAGTTAGGAGGCTATTTAAATTTATTAGGGATTAAAAATATTCTTTATTCATTTATTCCTTTTTATATCATATCAATATACATAAGGTTAAACAATACATTTATCCCTGATGAGATAATAGCTTTGTTCCCTTTTGGGTTTGCATTTTTTGGGCTGTTAATGGTGTTAAGAGCTTTTTCAGAAAGGCATCAACCTCGGTTTGCTTGGATTTTACTTTTCTTAAATCATTTTTGGGTAGCATTAGCTATTTCATTTAATGATGATTTTGACTTGGAAGAAATAGGAATCTATTTAAGTGGAGTAATTGTATTCGGTGCTTTAGGTTATTATTTATTGACAAGACTAATGAAATTAGAACCAAATCATTTTAGTCTATACCAGTATTATGGTCATGTAAAAGAGCACCAAACATTATCAATAGCATTTTTAATTTCATGTTTAGGGTTAATGGGCTTTCCTATCACTTATACATTTATTGGTGAGGATGTTATTTATAGTCACATTCGAGTAAATGAATATTACTTAGCATTTTTTAATGCTTCAAGTTATATCGTTGGAGGAATTGCCTTAGTAAGAATTTATGCAAGGCTGTTCTTAGGAAATCACATTAAAACCTATCATCCAACACCTTTAAAAACAGCTTAATAAAAAATTAATATCACAATTAAAAAATAGAAAAAATGAACTCAAATAAATTAATATCAAATTTAAAAATGCACTATAAAAGTGACTTAGTTTCAGGGTTTTTAGTGTTCTTATTAGCGCTACCTTTAAGTTTAGGAATTGCAAAAGCAAGTGGATTTCCAGCTTCAATGGGAGTTTTAACAGCAATGATTGGTGGTTTGTTTACCTTGTTTTTTAAGGTTTCCGAATTATCAATAAAAGGGCCAGCAGCTGGTTTAATTACAATTGCAGCAGCTTCGGTTGCTGAATTTGGAGGGGGAGAAGAAGGTTGGAAAATAGCTTGTGCTGTTGTGGTTGTAATGGCAATATTACAAGTTGTTTTTGGATTTTTAAAAATGGGATCTTTAAGTGATTTTTTTCCTCATTCAGCAGTACACGGTATGTTAGCGGCAATTGGTTTAATTATTATTGCAAAACAAATCCCTGTTTTATTGGGTGATGACTCATCTTTATATAGTGGAGAAGGACCTGTTGAGCTATTGTTAGATATACCCAAATTTGTATTAAATGCACATTGGCATATTGCAGCAATTGGAATAGTAGGATTGATTATCATGTTTGTTTTTCCGATGTTGAAAATCAATTTTTTAAAGAAAATCCCTGCACCAATGATAGTTCTGTTGGTGGCAGTTCCATTAACGATGGCTTGGCATTTTAAACAAACTGAACCAAATTATTCGTTAGTTACAATTGGAGATTTTTGGGGTAGTTTAGGGTTTAATGTAGATTTCTCTAAAATTGCTACATTTTCATTCTGGAAATATGTTGTAATGTTTCTTTTTGTTAGTTCGTTAGAGTCATTACTTACAGTTAAAGCAGTTGATAGTTTAGATCCAGAAAAAAAGATGTCAAACTATAATGGAGATTTAATTGGACAAGGAGCAGGAAATATACTTTCAGGTTTATTAGGTGGTATTCCTATGATTTCTGAAGTAGTGAGAAGCTCTGCTAATATTGGATTTGGAGCAAGGACAAAATGGTCTAACTTTTTTCATGGTTTATTTTTATTGTTGGCGATGATTTTTATTATTCCAGTAATAGAATTAGTACCAAACTCTGCTCTAGCTGCAATGCTAATTTATGCCGGATATAGATTGGCTGCACCTAAAGAATTTATTCATACTTACAAAATAGGTAAGGAGCAATTGGCAATATTTTTAACTACAATTATTGTAACATTAGCTGAAGATTTACTCTTAGGAATTTTAGCAGGAATTATTGTGAAATTTATTTTTCACTTATATCATGGAGTACACTTTACAACTTTATTTAAAGCGAAGCATGAACTCAAAAATGAAGGGAAAACTCATACTATTGTTGTTAAACAAGCGGCTATTTTTTCTAACTTAATTGCTTATAAAAAAGTGTTAGTAAACCTTCCTCAGGGAGAAAAAATTGTTGTCGATTTTTCAGCTACAAAATTAATAGATCATTCATTTTTAAGTTTCATTAATCATTTTCAAAATGAATATGAAGGAGACTTCCTAATTGTAGGGTTAGATAATCATAAGGCCTTTTCTGACCATCCTTTAGCAACTAGAAAACTAATTGGTTAATTAAAAAACGGAGAAATGAATAAGTTAAAATATGTGCTACTTGCAATGATAATTGCAAGTAGCACAACTAAAGTATGGTCTCAAAAAAAGATTGTTGACACTAGCTTTGATACTTGGTGGAGTAATATCAATAAATTCAACCTTAATGAAAATTGGTATCTTACCTCTGAACTCCACTTTAGACGTGCAAATGGTATTAATGACTGGCAACAATTTATTTTGAGACCTGCTTTAAATTATAAATTAAATGCAGACGTTCATTTAGCTTTAGGTTATTCATTCATCAAAAATTACCCTTATGGAAGTCAACCTATAGCAATTATGACTCCTGAAAATAATGTTTGGGAGCAAGTAACTTTAAAGCATAAAACTGGAAAGTTGAGTTTAAGTCATCGTTATCGTTTTGAGCAACGTTTTATAGGTAAAACAGTCTATAACTCAACTGATTTTAAACCAGTAATAGATGGAACAAGTTATGCTCATCGTTTTAGATATCGGCTAACAATGACTTTGCCTTTAATTGAAAGTGGTAAGGTTTTTATGAGTGGCTTTAATGAAGTTTGGATAAACCTTGATGATAAAAGTGTAATGCCAACATCGTTAAATCAAAACTGGGCTTATGTTGGTTTTGGATATAAGTTTAATTCTCAAGGAAAGTTGCAACTTGGTTATATGAATCAACTTATTAAAAAAGGAGATGGGATTCATTATGAAAATAACCACACCTTACAATTTACAATAGCTTACGAGTTTTTTAAATCTGTCAAATAAAATTTAGACTTATGTATATTTTAATAATTATTGTTTTTATTCTAGGGTATGCTGCAATAGCATTTGAACATCCTTTAAAAATAGATAAAGCAGCTTCTTCAATATTAACTGCAGTTTTAGTTTGGACTCTTTTAATATTTGGAGGAGATACTATTTTAACAGGAATTAAAGATTCTTCGACTTTTATAGATGAAGCTTTAATGCACCATCTAGGAGAAATTTCTGGGATTTTGTTTTTCCTTTTAGGAGCAATGACACTTGTTGAGCTAGTTGATTTACATGGAGGGTTTGATATTATCACGAGTAAGATTACAACGTTAAATAAAACAAAGTTGCTTTGGATTTTAAGTCTTGTAACTTTCTTTATGAGTGCTGCTCTCGATAATTTAACAACAGCCATTATTATGGCTACCCTGTTAAGGAAAATCATTTCTGATAAAAAAGATTTATGGATGTTTGCAGGAATGATAATTTTAGCTGCAAATGCTGGTGGTGCTTGGTCTCCAATAGGAGATGTTACTACCATTATGTTGTGGATAGGAGGGCAAGTGACAGCATCTAACATCATTCTTAAATTAGTTTTACCAAGTTTAATTTGCCTGTTAGTTCCATTAATCTTAATGTCATTTAGAGTTAAAGGGAAATTGAATTCAGTAAAAAAAGTAGATAAAGATGATGTTATTTCTGAAAGAGATAAGAAAATAGTAATGTACTTTGGAATAGGAGCATTGTTGTTTGTCCCAATTTTTAAAACAATAACACATCTTCCTCCATTTATGGGGGTCCTATTTGGGTTAAGTATTTTATGGATAATTACAGAAATTATTCATAAAAGAAAATCTAATGAAGTAAAAAATTCATATTCTATTATTGGAGTTTTAAGAAAAATAGACACCCCAAGCATTTTGTTTTTTTTAGGAATACTTTTAGCCGTTTCGGCATTGCAAGTAGCAGGTCATTTGAATCAATTAGCAGCTATTTTAGATAATAATGTAGGTAATATATGGGTAATTAACTTTTTGATTGGGATTTTCTCTTCGGTTGTAGATAATGTGCCTTTAGTTGCGGGAGCAATTGGGATGTACGATTTAAGTGTCTACCCTCAAGATCATATCTTTTGGGAACTTTTAGCTTATTGTGCAGGTACTGGAGGAAGTATTTTAATTGTAGGTTCAGCTGCAGGAGTTGCTATTATGGGGATTTTAAAAATTGACTTTGTTTGGTATTTTAAAAACATCAGTCTTTATGCTCTAATAGGGTATGTGTCTGGAATATTAACTTTTTTTAGTCTTAATTATTTTTTCTAATATGAACATATACTTTGAAGAATACGTTAATAAAAACATTAAAAATAAAACAATTGTAATAAGTTGTAATGATTCTTATTTTGTAAATAGTTTTATAGAAAATAAAAATATTATTTTATGTACATTTTTTGCTAATATTATTCACTCATCAAGTAATCTTGATTTAGACTATTTTAAATATTGTATTGAAAATGAAGGAGCTAAAGAAATCCTTATTATAGGACATTATGGTTGTGAAATCATCCCGTTTTTAAGGACTGATAAAACTAAAAATCATTATTGGAATTTAGCTAAAAATTATTTTAAGAAACTTGAAAACAATCCATTTATAAAAATAGATATGGAGAATAATCAGAAGCAAATTGTTTGGTTAAATGTTATTCAACAAATGATTAAAATTTCGAAAATGGAAATATTTAATGACAAATGTAATTTTGAACAGGTTAAAATAAAAGGAATTATTATTGATGAAGTTAAGAATTATGAAGTAGAAGAGATTAATCTAGATTTAAATCAAGTATGAAGATCAATTACAATATAACGTTATTAGATGCTGACTTTGATAAGACTTATCTTAAACGATATCAAGAACTATCTAAAATACATTGGACGCCTGTAGAGATAATTAAGCTTTCTGTTCAGTGGTTAACGCATGGAGCAAACACCAAAATTTTAGATATAGGATCAGGTGTCGGTAAATTTTGTATAGTTGGCGCACTAATTTCTAATGCTAAATTTACTGGGGTAGAGATAAGGAAAACTTTAGTTGATGAGGCTCAAAAAGTAAAGAAGAAATTAAAAACTGATAATGTTAACTTTTTAAATGAAGATATTACTGGGATTGATTTTAACGATTATAATTCATTTTATTACTTTAATCCATTTTGTGAACAAATAGCCACTGCTGATTGGATTGATAAGACATTGAAATTTTCGGAGATAAAATTTAACCAATACAAAGAACACGTTAGGAAACAATTAAAGAATGCACTAATAGGGACAAGAATAGTAATTTATTGTTCAGATAATGATGTTATCCCTGAGGGATATTCGTTGTCAAATATTGGTTATGAAGGACAACTTCAATTATGGATAAAAAAACATTAGTACTGTTTTGAAATGTAGCTGATAATAAAAAAGAAGGACTAAAGTCCTTCTTTTTTATTATCAGTATTTTGATTATTGTTTAATGGACGAGGAGGAGTTTCATCTCCACCTTTGTATAGCACAGAAAATATAAATAGCATTACTGCCGCGGAAATAAAAATGATTAATAAAGTTGTTAATGTTTTACTAATAATGTGTTTTATTTCAATAATATCCCAAACTGCTAAAATTGAAATTATAGTAAAAAACAAGGCTAATAAAGCCAATAATATAGAGATACCTTTTCTAAACATAGTTGTTGTTTTATAATTTATACTCAAATATAACGAATATAGAAGTAATATGTTACAAACGAATGTTAACGATTGTTAAAACTATTTTACAGTAAATGAATTAGTTGCTGAATTAAAAATAACATCGGTATTGGCAAAAAGCTTATCAATTTCACCATTTTTAATTAATTCATTAGGTGATGCATTTATAACTTTTTGTTGATTAATTAGCCAAATGGTATCGCTAAGTTGTAAAGCTAATTCTATTTGATGAGTAGAAATTATAATGGTTTTTTTATGGTTATCAACCAATAATTTAAGAAGTTTAAAAACTTCAATTTTATTTACTAAATCTAGATGAGCAGTAGGCTCATCTAACACAATTATAGGCGTATTTTGAGCAATTGCTCTTGCAATATTTACTTTCTGTCTTTCTCCATCGCTTAGCTCAGTATATAATTTATTTGCTAGATGATTAATATTGCATAATGCTATTGCTTCAGTAATAATAGTATTATCATTATTGGTTTTTATACCTAACCAATTAGTGTAAGGATATCTGCCATAAGCAACAAAATCAAAAACATTAATATTATGAACAGCTATTTTGTTAGTTAAAACAACACTAATTAATTTCGATTTTTCTATTTCTGATAATGCAAATAAAGATTGATTAGCTATTGAAATGTTACCTTTTATAGGCTCTATTAAAGACGTTAAGGTTTTTATTAAAGTAGATTTTCCTTCACCATTCCTTCCAATGATTGAAATAAATTGGGCAAGATTTGAGTCAATATTAATTTGCTCAATTAATGGTTGATTTTGATAACCTATTGATAGGTTCAATATGTTAATTCCTTTATTCATTAAAGAGAATTTGTCATTTTTTTATTTTTAAAAATAATCCAAATAATAAACGGAATACCAATAAAAGAGGTGATTGCATTAATTGGTAAAATAGTATCGTTACCAGGTACACTCGAAATTATATCAGCAAGCAGTAAAACATTGATACCTATTAAAATACTTAACGGAATTAGTTTTTTATGATCTGAAGATTTGCTGATTAATCGAGCAAAATGAGGAACAACAATACCAATAAAACCAATTGGGCCGCAATACGCTGTTACGCTACCAGCTAAAATTGCGGTAATGATTATGGTTAAAAATTGTGTACGTTTTACATTTAGCCCTAAACTTTTAGCATATTCTTCACCCAGCAAATAGAGGTTTAATTTTTTTGATAAAAAGAAAGAACCAAGTAATCCAATAAGTACAGTAGGAGCGAAAAATTGAAGTTGAGTTAAAGAAACTGAGCTTAAATCGCCCATAGTCCATAAAATGAATGATTTTAAATGTGCATCAGGGCTGAAATATTGAATTATACTAACTATTGCAGTAACAATACTACCTATCATAATTCCAAGAATTAAAACAGTCATAATGTCTTTTATTCTAATAATTGCAGCTAATAAAATAAGCAATACAAAAGAAGAGCCTAAAATTGAAGAGAGTAGAAGACCATAGTTTGAAAAGATAGGATAATTAGCTAATGAAATACCAAAAATTCCGACCCCCATAATAAAGAATGCAACCCCTAAACTTGCACCAGAACTTATACCAAGAATATAAGGCCCAGCGAGTGGGTTTTTAAATATGCTTTGCATTTTTAAACCACTTACAGAGAGAGCTGCACCACAAAGTATAGCTGCTAAAGCTTTTGGCAAACGACTCTGCAAAATAATTAGCGTCCAGCTTTCTTTTTCTCCTTCAGTAAAACATAAAATATTTATAATGTTTTTAAAAGGAATATTTACTGAGCCTAAAAAAATATCAATCAAAAATAAAGCTAAACACAATATAGTAAGTACTATAAGAAATATATAAAAACTATTTGATTTAACTCTTTGCA
>CAXBPN010000046.1:0-13468 GCA_963977515.1 uncultured Flavobacteriales bacterium | reverse complement strand
TGTTAAACGACTTAAGTTAGCAAAGTATTAAATTTAGTGTTTAACCAGAAAGAACAAAAGAGAAGAAAAAGGTTAAGTTAAGCGGTGAGACCTATATCTCGATAGCTTTGATAATCCCTTCTCTTTTACTACTAAGATTTCGGTCAGTTCTGTGAGGCTTGGACCTCGTTTTTAAGTTGTTGAAACAAGAGTAGTCGGTTCTTTCAAAAAACAGTTATTATGGATAAATATACAGAAATTTATGGAGTAGACATTAGTAAAGATGTATTTGATTATTATGGATCGAAAACAGGTTATGGACAGTTTAGTAATGCAGAAAAAGGGTTTGCTTCTTTTTTTAAATTATTACCTAAAGGAGCATTAGTTGTTGTGGAAGCAACAGGTTATTATCATTATTGTTTGGCAGCTTACCTTTATAATCATGGTGTAGTGGTATCAGTAGTAAATCCATTATCGGTAAAACGATTTATACAGATGAAATTGTCGAAAGTAAAGACAGATAAGAGTGATTCGAAATTAATTTGTGAATATGGGGTTCAGCAAGAAGTACCTTTATATACAGCACCAAAAGCAGTTCAAAGTGAGTGTTTACAGCTATTTAGTTTATTAGCTATTTATTTAAAGAAGCTTACAGCCACAAAAAATAAGAAGAAAGGTGAAGAGGTTCTGGGAATCCCATCGGACTATGTATATAATTCGTTAAAACGGAATTTAGAGCATTTAAATAAAGAGATTACCGGAATTGAAACACGTTTGTTAGAGTTAGTTAAAAAAGAGCAACAAAAGCAGTTAACATTACTAACAAGTATACCAGGAATAGGTATAAAAACAGCTTTGTATTTAATTGTAATTACGGATGGTTTTTCAAGGTTTGAGACAGCCTCACAATTGTGTAGTTATACTGGAATAACACCAACAATAAAGCATTCAGGAAGTAGTGTGAGAGGTAGAAGCAGAATAAGTAAGGTTGGTAATAAAAGGCTTAGAAATCTATTGTTTTTATGTGCTTTTTCAGCTTGTAAACAAAATAGAGGTTGTCGAGAAATTTATGAACGATTAGTAGGTAAAGGAAAAAGTAAGAAGTTAGCTCTAATTGCAGTATCTAATAAGTTATTAAAACAATCTTTCGCCATTGCAAACTCAGGGCTGCCTTATGATGAGAACTTTGTTTCAAAATTAGCTTAATAAAGTTTGTTTTTTAACTCAGTTCTTAGGTAGCGTATTTTTAGGACAAAATCAAGTAGGTAAATAGAGTTGGAGTTCTAATAATGCTATTGAATAGTTTAAATCAAACCAAAAACATCTCGGATTAAACAAAAAAGCCGAATAACTTAACGTTGTTCGGCTTTTTTAGTTGTAATATAGATAGTATTACTGTTTTAATTTTGGATCTAAAGCATCTCTTAAACCTTCGCCAATAAGGTTGTAAACTGTTATAGTAATAAAAATTGCAATACCAGGGAACATTACTAACCACCATGCTTCAAATTCTTGTCGCCCTAAACTTAATAAAGAACCCCAAGTAACAGATTCGTCAGGGACACCAATGCCAAGGAAAGATAAACCACTTTCAATTAAGATAGCTGATGCAATACCAAAGGCAATAGATACAAATACCGGAGCTAAACCATTAGGTAGAGCATGTTTTACCATTGTTCTTCTATTGGAATAACCTAAAGCTTTTGCTGCTTGTAAATATTCTAATTCTCTAATTTTTAAAAATTCAGCTCTTGTAAAACGAGCAATACCAGTCCAAGAAGTAATACCAATGATTACCATTAATATCACTAAACTTCTTTCTTTCATTATTGCTGAAATCGTTATAATCAACAGTAAACGAGGCATTGAATTTAAAATTTCTATACTTCTCGATACAATAGAATCAACAGGAACAGTTACTTCTTTACTTAAGAAACCAGGTAATTTAAGTTTACCAATTAGGTTTACAATGATAATAACCAAAGCCATAACTATTAAGCTGATAAAAAGCTGCATTAATCCAGCACCAATACCATCGTTAAAACCTTCTGTAATGGCTATGTTACGTGCTATAAAAGCATAAAAGAAACCTAGTATTACACCTAAAATAGTCATGTAATACCTAAAACGAGTAGCAATTAAATTTTTATCTCCAAAGAAACCAGCTAAAGATCCAAGACTTATGCCAATTAATGAAGCAATACCCATAGAAATAATACCAACCAATAACGAAACTTTAGTTCCATGGATTAAACCTGCAGCAACATCTCTACCAATGGCATCAGTACCCATGTGGTGGCGAAATCTTTTTGGAGATTGTACTCTTTTTCCTTCAGGGTTTTTATAATATTGAACCGCAGTAGGTGATACGTATTCTCTATTGTATCTGTCTGGTTTTTCAGGAGAGTAAGGTATTGGAGCCCAAACCACACTTTCTAATTCTAATTGTTTCCAATCAGTAATATCAAATTGTAATTTTTCAACATTTCCTGTAATTGGATTTATAGTAGAGTCTGTTTTTGTAGAATTAAAATAAGTTTGAAATACAGGGTAGTATGAGTTTCCTCTATATTTTGCATAAAGGGGTTGGTCATTTGCTATAAAGTGTGCTGTAATAGCAACAAAAACCAAAAACGTTAATATATATAAAGAGATAATAGAAGGCTTGCTTTTTTTGAACTGCTTCCAAGCATATTTTTTAAAAGAAAAATCTTTCTCTGCTTGTTTATTTTTTTTATCTGACATAGCTAAATAAGATTTAAGAGTAAGAAATTCGAGGGTCAACAATGGCATACAAAATATCAGCAACTAAATAACCGATTACAGTTAAAAATCCTGATATCGTAAATATGGCTACTATCATTGGGTAGTCATAGTTCAGTATTGCATTAAACGTTTCTAGCCCCATACCTGGTAAAGAGAAAATAACTTCAATAATTACAGAACCTCCAATTGCTACTGGGAAAATATTAGCAAATACAGTTATAATTGGTAATAAAGAATTCCGAAGTGCATGTTTTAAAACAACTTTCTTTTCACTTAACCCTTTTGCACGAGCAGTTCTAATAAAGTCTTGCCCCATAACGTCAACCATACCAACACGCATAATTCTACTTAAAAAGGCAAACGAACTGTAAGTGTAAGTAATTAATGGTAAAACCATGTAAGGCCAGTGATGAGCCATAGATTTAAATAATCCCCAATCTTCTTGGTAAACCGAAGGGTCTTGCCATCCAGATTCTGGAAACCAAACTAAGGTGTCTGGATTTGCAAAAGCGTATAATAATAAAGTACCAATAAAGAAACCAGGCATAGAGTACAATACAAATAAGATTACAGATGAGCCTTTGTCGAATGCTGAATTCTTTTTGTATGCAGAATAGATTCCAATAGGAATACTAATGATGTACGATAATAAAATAGAAAGGAAAATGAATACGAAAGATACCGTAAACTTTTTCCAGATTTTATCTGAGACTGGTTGGTTGTCGATGTATGAAATACCAAAATCACCTCTTAATACACCTTTTCGTTCTCCTCCATCGCCAAATAACCATCTGTGGTATTGATTTTTACCATACCAAGTTATTTTAGGTATGTAGGTTTTCCAAGGAGTTGCATTTTCTTGTAAAGTTGCAAAAGCTTTTTTAACTTCAAGAAATTGACCTTTAGAAGGGCTTAAAAATTCATTAGCGACATATCTTTCTTCTAAAGATATTAGTTTGGACAATATAACATCTTCATTATAAGATTCTTGTAAGCTAATGATGTCAAAATTGGTATTGTTTTTTGCTTCAGTGATAACGTTTTTAGAATAATTGTTTACATAAACGGTATCTATATAAGTTGAATCTCCTTCATTTATTTCCTCTATAGTAAATGTTGAATTTAATTTACATACTTGTTCAACATCAATTTTAGAAGTTACATCTGCAGCATTAATTAAAGCCAAATAATAATTTTGAACCGCTTCCCAGTTACCATATTTTCTACTTAATCGAAGTAAGTTGTCTTGATGAGCTTTGTCATCAATTTTGTATAAGGTATCACTATCTGCTAATGTTGCTAAACTCAAATAGAATACGGGTAAGTCTAACCCTAAACGTTTTCTAATTTCTTGTTTAACTTTTTTAGTTGAAGATGATTGCTCACTAGCAGTTCCTTCTTTATTTGCAGACTTAGAAAGTCTTTCTACAGGATCTCCAGGAGCGTTGATACTTATTACAAACGCTAATAACGAAATAGCTATTAATGTAGGAATAAAAACAATTAGTCTTTTTAAAATATATCTTAACATGCTGTTAATTATTCAGGTTTAAGAGTGTTGCCTCTATATTCTGGTTTTAATATTAAATTGTTTAATGCAACACCAGGTTTTTCATTGTACATGTTGGCATTGTCAAATCTTTTATGTATAGCTATCTTTCTTTTATAGCTATACATAAAAACGTAAGGTTGGTCGTCGTAAATTTTCTTTTGTAAAGCTTTTGTAGCAGCAATATGATCATCTGGGTTTAAAGATGTGTTTGCAAGGTTTATCAAAGAATCGCTTTGAGCGTCACCAAAGCCAGTAAAATTAGAACCTTTGCTTGCCCATGCTTCTGTATGCCACAATTGCATAGGGTCAGAGTATCCAGCAGAACCTCCCCATCCACCCATCATTGCATCAAATTTATGGTCTTGAGCATTTTTATAAAACAAAGTAAAATCCATAGGTGAAGGATCAACTTCTATTCCTGCTTTATACATTTCTTCTTTAATCATTAAAACGGTTTCCTTAGTGGCAGCATTTCCACTCATGTAACTCAATTTGAATGAAAATTGCAACTTTTCACCATTTACTACTTTATCTCTAATGTTATTCTTATCAGTATCTATCCATCCAGCCTCGTCCAATAGTTTTTTTGCTTTTTCTACATCAAATTCAATTACTTTTAAATCTGAATTATATGATTTTTTTAACGGAGAAACATTAGCAACTTGTCTTGAAGCTTGTCCTTGCACAATTACATCAATTATTTCATCTACTGGGACAAGGTGAGCCATTGCTCTTCTAACTTTTTGATCAGTAAAATAAGGTTTGAATTCAGTGCCATCCGGTTTCATGTTTAATCCAATGTAGGAATAAGAATATTGATCCATAAAAGCAGAGTGATAGTTGTTATTAAAATAATCAATTGCTTGAAGTTTCATTAGTTTAGTTGTACCTATATAGGTTGACACATCTATTTGTTGATTTTTTATAGCAAGGTAAGAAGCTGCATCGTCACTAATTATTTTAAAAATTATTTTATCAGGATAATTCTGATATGCTAAATCAGTTGTGTTATCATCACCATACCAATTATCTTTTTTCTCTAATGTAATATAGCTACCAATATTAAACTCTGTTATTTGGTAAGGACCAAGGCCTACTAATTTTTCTGGCACATAGCTATTGTTCCCACTGTTAAATTCATTAAACCAATTAGTTAGCTCTTCTGAAGCTTGAAAATTTTCATCATACATTTCTTCAAAAGTTAAATTATCTAATATGCCATCAGGGTCCCAATGCGATTTTTGTTGCATATAGACTTCTGCAAAAATTTCAAGATTAGATACATGTAAAGTTTTAGCTCTCATGATAAATTTATTAGGATTTTCAGGATGCTTTTTTACAGATTCAATTACTGATGTATAATTACCTTTTACATTTGTATTATTTGTTAATGGACAAACTTGAACTTTTGTAGTAAATATTACATCATCAACAGTAAAAGGAGTACCATCATCCCATTTTATCCCATCTTTTAATTCATAGGTATATTCTAATCCATCTTCACTAACAGATGGCATTGATTTAATTAATTGAGGTTTAATTTCCAACTTTTCAATATCCATACTCACCAAGGTTTGTTGAGTATAGTTAAAAATATAGGTTCTATTGGCTGAGTTATCATTGTAAGGGTGCAATCCATCTGGATTTGATGAGATATGTGCAATTACGGTATTGTTTGATAAGTCTCTCTTGTCAACACATGAACCAAGAGTAACAATGACCAATAAAAGAATAATATAGTTGATTTGCTTCATAACAATTAAGTCTGCTTTTTTCAAGACTTGCAAATATAGCATTCCAATTGAATTATATAAATGATTTTAGACAAAATCTATGATAATAAGGATGAAAATGAAGTTCAATAAAAAATTGTTCATTTTTTTTAATTTTTATTTCGGTATTTAAAATTGATTGTTACTTTTGCCGTCCTATCCGGAGGGATGGGTGAGTGGCTGAAACCACATGTTTGCTAAACATGCGTGCGGGAAACCGTACCGGGGGTTCGAATCCCCCTCTCTCCGCAAGATGCTTTTTTAAGAAGCAACATAAAAAATCACTGATTTATAAAACGCCCGTTTTTCGGGCGTTTTTTTTAAAAATCTGCTTAAAGATTTAACGAAACAAACTCGTAATTTTTTAATTAACAATAATATCTATTGTTTCTTTTAAGTAGCTGAAAAATTATCTCGAAATTAACTTTTTTAGATGCGTTTCATCATTTTTCTATACACTTGAAGTAATAATGTTTTTCTGTAAATTTGGCTATAATTTTTAAAAATGGGCGAAGAATATTATCACACATCAGCTTCTGTAGATGAATATATTAAATTAGCAAAAGGAGTTAACGGACAAGAGTTAATAGGTAAACTAAAACAAATTTTACCTACTAAGTCTAACATACTTGAACTAGGCTCTGGACCTGGTTCTGATTGGGAAATTTTAAGTAAAGATTATGATGTAACTGGTTCAGATAATTCCAAAGAATTTTTACTGCGTTTAATCACTAAATTTCCTAAAGGAGAATTTTTAGCATTAGATGCAGTTACAATAACTACTGATAAAAAATTTGATGGGATATATTCTAATAAAGTACTTCACCACTTAACCGACGATGACCTAATAGCTTCTATACAACGACAAGCTGAACTGCTAAAATCAGAAGGAATTGTTTGTCATTCGTTATGGAAAGGAGAAGGTTCTGAAGTATTTAAAGGCATGTTTGTTAATTATCATGCACAAGATAAAATCAAGAGTTTTTTCGCTGAGTATTTTGATGTGTTACTACTTGAAGATTATAAAGAATTTGAAGACGACGATTCGATACTAATGATAGGAAGAAAGAAATAAGTATTAATGAGTGACGAATTAATTATAACTAATCGACTAGAATTACTGCAAGAGCAGGTAAAAGAGTTGGTTGCTTTTTTTCAGCAGAAAATCGATTTTGATAAAAAAGTTTATATGTATTGGTCGGTAAAAGATGTATTAGGACACCTTACATTTTGGCACGAGAGTTTTGCTCGTAATCTATTAGACTTGGCAGAAGGCAGAAGGCCTAACCCATTAAAAGGAAAGTTATCGGAAGTTAATGAGTTAAGTGTTAATATTACCAGCGAATGCAATATTCAAGAGCTTTTGGATAGGTTTGAAGTAGCTCAAAAAATTATAAACAGGCATATTCTAAATGAATCCATTATAGAAATACCTTATAAAAAAGGCTCTAGAAATTATACTCGACTAGAACACCTAGAAGTGGTTGAAAGACATCTTAAGAAACACTTAAAAGATTTAAAAAAGACCTATAAAACGCAATGAAATACCTCAAAAATTGTTTCTTGTTATTGATTTCAATTTATTTACGAGTTTATTGAACTATTTTTGTGAGTAGAAAAATGAGCTACACACTTTTATCTTCGCCATTACAAGGGTTTACCGATTTTCGGTTTCGCAATGCGTTTGATAAATATTTTGGTGGGATTGATACTTTTTATGCCCCATACATTCGTTTGAATGGAAAGCTAGAAATTAAGCCCGGTTATCATAGAGATTTATTACCCGAAAACAATACGGTAAATGAGTTAATTCCTCAAATAATGACTAATAATGCTGACGAGTTTTTGTTTGTATCGAAATATATTCAAGAATTAGGTTATAAAGAATTGAACTGGAACTTAGGTTGCCCATATCCAATGGTTACCAAACGTGGAATGGGTTCGGGATTGATTTGTGAGTCAGCAAAAATTGATGATATTTTAAATAAAGTACACCAAGAATCGGATATTATAGTTTCGATGAAAATGCGAATGGGTTATGAAAACCCTACCGAAATTTTAGATGTTTTTCCAGTTTTAGATAAATACCCAATTAAAAATGTAGCCATTCATGCTCGAATTGGTAAACAGTTGTATAAAGGAGGGGTAGATATAGATTCCTTTCAACGTTGTTTGGATAATACAAAACAGCATATTTATTACAATGGCGATATTACTTCTGTAGCTAAGTTTAACGAACTAAAAGAACGATTTCCGAGTATTAACCATTGGATGATAGGAAGAGGCCTTATAGCTGATCCTTTTTTACCGAGTATGATTAGAAACAATACATTAGTTTATCCTGAAAATAGGATGGAGGTGTTCGGTAAATTTCACGACACGCTTTATAACGATTATGAATCGGCTTTGTCAGGGCAAAGCCATGTGTTAATTAAAATGCTTCATTTTTGGGAATATTTTTCTACTTCGTTTACAAATCCTCATAAAACATTAAAGAAAATTAAAAAAGCAAAGAATATACCTGCTTATCAGCAAGCGGTTCGTGAAATTTTAGATGGAGAATGATTGCTATTATTGAGTTAAAGCATATCCAAGAAAACCGACCCCAAGAATAAAACTAATTAATGCAGGTGCAAATACTAAAACACTAAAATTTTGAGTTTTCGCTAACTTATTTTTAATTAAAATAATTGCTACACCAAATAGCGGATAAATAGTCAATACAAGTCCAATTAATAACCAATTCATAGGTTTTACTTTTATTCAAAGTAAATCTTATTTTATTAGAAATAGAATGATTTGGCTCATATTGAATGATAAAGTTTGCCTTGCCACAGTTTCTTCGCTACTAATTCCTTTTCAATTTTCGCAACAATTTCAAAGTTTTTTAGACCGTTCCATTTTGGAGCAATTAATAAATGAGCTGGAGATTCACTAATAAATCGTTCAATAATTATATCGGGGCGGAGTAGGGTAACAAAATCAGTAATTAAATCAATGTATTCTTCAGCATTATACAAATTAAACATATCTGGATTTTCTTTCAATTGCAACGCCATCATGGTATGTTTTACAATTTGTAATTGATGCAATTTTAAGGTGTTAATGGGCAATTTAGAGAGTTCCTTGGCATGATTTAAAATATCTTCTTTTGTTTCTCTTGGTAAACCAATAATCATGTGTGCACCTAAATGAATACCTTTGTTTCTAGCTAACTCGTAAGCAGCTTTGGTTTCACTAAAAGTATGACAACGATTCACTAATTCTAAGGTGCTGTCTAGTGTGCTTTCCACACCAAACTCTAAGGAAATAAAATTGTTTTTGGCTAAATCAGCTAAAAAAGTAACTAAATCTTCGTTAATACAATCGGGACGAGTACCAATAACCAATCCCAGAACTTCGGGATGGTTTATAGCCTCTAGGTATAACTCTTTCACTAAATTAATGTCGGCATAAGTATTGGTATATGCCTGAAAATAAGCTAAGTATTTTTGAGTTTTATACTTTGCTGAAAAAAATGAAATACCCTCATTTAGTTGTTGCGTAATGCTTTTTTGTGGTTTACAATAAGCAGGGTTAAATGTATTGTTGTTACAATAGGTACAACCACCAATTCCTTTTGTACCGTCTCTGTTGGGGCAAGTAAAACCAGTGTCTAACGAAATTTTTTGAACCCTTTCGCCAAAATTATTTTTGATAAACGAAGAGTAATCGTTGTATCGTTTGTTACCGTTGAATAGCAATAGTTAATTCAAGTTAAATCTGTCTTTGGACAATTCCTTTTTTGCTTTTTCAATATCAAGCATTTCATAAGGCATAGAAAGGTAATAAGGTAAAACTGTAGTCTTTTTAGTTAGCACAATAAGTTTTCCTTCAATCATTCTATCTACAACCGATTTTAGTGTATCTGATAAGTTTTGAGGAGTATTACCATTATATTGCATAGCGATATATTGGTATAACTGTTCTAAGGTATGCTGTCCATCAGCCAATTGAAAAACGATAGCAAACCAAGGTTCTAGTTCTTGTTGTTTTTTATCCGGGAACTCAAAATCAATTAAAAATATTGATTTTCCTTGTTTTGAAAATATGGCATTTCTATAAAAAAATTGGCTCGTATCCATTGATTAAAATTTTATGCTAAATAACCCATTTTTGTTCATTTATGGAGTGATTTAAATCATATTTTATTTTGAAGAAAAGGGTGTTTATAATACCTGCTCTGTCATAAATTAGGAAAAATAGAGCTACCTTTGCCAATATATTATGAACTTATTTAGTTACAATAGCAAACATAAAATAGTTGTAGGGATTTTGGTAATTCTATGGGCAGCTTATTCTTTTTCTGGAGAAAGAGAAGCGAATGTTTATAATGAAAAAGGTCAAGTTTTACAGTCTGGAAATTTTGAAAATGGAAAAAACCATGGGAAATGGACTTGGTATTACCCAAATGGTAAAAAAAAGATGGAAGGGAATTTTAAAATGGGAAGTAGAGAAGGGGAATGGATTACTTATGACCAAAAAGGAAATATTTTAACCAAAAGTAATTATGAAAACGATAAGCTAGAAGGCATTGTTGTTACTTTTGATGAAACAGGAAAAATACTTACCCAAACAGTTTATAAAAACGATGAGATTGTGAGTAAGATTAAGTATTAATTAACCTTCATTTTTTTGCTGAAACCTTATAGTGGTAATTGAAACTTTGTTTCCCAAATTTCTTTAGAAGTTACTTTTTCTAATTTTACTTTTAAATAAGGAGTTTCTTCTTCTTTAATTAAAGCTCTATCAATCACTTTACTCTTTTCATCAGCCTCATTTTCAGTAGTCGAAATTTCATCATTTATACGTGGTAAAAAAGGATAGTGTATAGTTATCTTTTCGTCTTCAGTTAAAACAAGCGGGATGGCATTCTCAAAAATAATTTCTTCAAATTTTTCAGCAATAACTTCGTCGTTTACTTCATCTTTTGCTTTTGAGTTAAGTGACGATGCCCATTCGTAGAATTTTGCTATAGAATTTGTGCGAAGTTGATTATGAATATACTCAGGAAAAGGAGATCGAATATGTTCGTTATCCGAAAACCAAAACTTTAACGTTTCTTCAACTAATTCACTACTTTCTATTGTATCTGGCTCTAATTCTCTCATAATTCAATTTTTAATCAAAATTAAGGCATCTTTAGCTTACCACAATGATATTAATCATAAATTTAAGCTGGGAGCATAGTAAAATTAATTTATACTTTTGTAATAATTCAAAAACGAAGGTATTAAAATGTAGTTGTTATATGCTTGTCGTTATTGTGAATTATTATTAGTAGGATGAAAGAAGTATCTTGTGATAGTTGTATATCAAAAAATTGTTTTATTCAAGTATGTAATGATGAAAAATTGTTTTCATTTATAAATGAGGTTAAGAGAACTTCATTTTATAGAAAAAAACAACATGTAGTGTATGAAGGAGAGCAGGTTTTAGGCTTGTATTTTATACTAAAAGGTAAAATAAAAGTTGTATCATCTGGTTTATTTGGTAAGACACAAGTTGTAAGATTGACACAAGATGGAGATATTATTGGTCATAGAGGTTATGGTGGCGAAACTTACCCCATTAGTGCAATTACACTAGAAGATTCTGAGATTTGTTTTGTAGATAATGATTCTATTTATACAGCATTTATGGAGAACCCTAAACTTGCTTTTGAAGTAATGATGTATTATTCAAAAGAGTTGAGAAATTCGGAAGCTAAAATAAAAAATTTGGCACAAATGAGTGTGTGTGAAAAGGTAGTAGATTCCCTCTTATATGCTGAGAAATTATATCTCAATAATGAAACAATATCTATTCAAATAGATCGGCAAGATTTAGCTGATTTAGCAGGAATTAATACAGAGCAACTTTCGAGGGTGTTGTCTGAACTTAAAAAAGAGAAGATTCTATCTCTTCCAAAAAATGAAATTATAATACACAATAGGAACCAATTGCTGGAAATAATAGAGCCATTTAATATTACTTATTAAACGGATTTAATTCCCTTCTTTTTTTGTAATTCACAGATGATTTAAATCATTTTGAATAAAAGAATCATCAATTCATTGTGTTTTTCAATCGCTAGTAAATAAACCTATTGGAGGTGTTCTTGGACTATTGTTTATGACGTACATCATAAAATGAATTGTCAAATAACAATTTATTGTCTGACACAAGTCAGAAATTCTGATACTAGTTTCATCTAATATTGTAGCGTAATATTATTAAAAAAATAAAACTTTATAATTATGGAAGCAAAAGTAGATGATGGTAAATTCAGGTTATTTGACTTTGCCAAAGAGGAGATTAGAATTCTTCACCTTACTTGGATTGCGTTTTTCTTAACATTTTTTGTTTGGTTTAACTTTGCCCCAATGGCAAGTACAATGCTTGAGAGTTTAGATTTCTTAACTCCAAAACACATTAAAACATTATTGATATGTAACGTTGCTTTAACCATACCAGGGAGGGTAATTATAGGTGCAATGGTTGATAAGTTTGGGCCCAAGAGAGTGTTTGCAATATTAATGATTGTAATGGCTATACCAGGTTTATTTTTTGCATTTGGTACAACATTCGTTCAGTTAGTTGTTTCTAGGTTGTTTTTATCTGTAATTGGAGCAGGTTTTGTAATCGGTATTCGTATGACTGGACAATGGTTTCCACCTAAACATATAGGAACAGCTGAAGGATTTTATGCGGGCTGGGGTAACTTTGGTTCTGCCGCAGCAGCAGGGTTAATTCCATTTCTTGCATTTTCAGTATTTGGAGGAGAAGATGGATGGAGATGGTCGTTAGCTACCAGTTCTATTTTATGTGCTGTTTATGGGGTAATTTATTTCATCTTTGCACGAGATTTACCCAAAGAAGGTGCTACAGAAGATTATCACTTTGTGGCTGCTAAGAAAATGGGTGCAATGCCAGTTTCTAGTTATAAAGATTTAATTCAATACATAATTTGGTCTTTCCCTTTGTATGGTGCTCTTGGTGTTTTAGTATGGAAATTAGGTGCGATGGACGTAGATGGTGTGCCAATGCTTTCTTCTACAGTTGTAAACATTATTTATGTGGTACTTGGCTTATGGTATTTATATACCGTTTATGGTATTGTAAAAGAAAACTTACCTGCTTTAAAGAAAGGCGTGCCTGAAGAAGAAAAATATTCTTGGAGTAGCGTAGCTGCATTAAATAGTACTTATTTTGCCAATTTTGGTGCAGAGTTAGCCGTAGTATCAATGCTTCCAATGTTTTTCTTAACAGTTTTTGAACCATTAAAAAATGAAGCTGGAGAATCTATTATGACAGTAACATTAGCAGGTTTAGTTGCAGGATCATTTGCCTTTATCAATCTTATTGCTCGTCCATTAGG